>WBUR01000014.1 GCA_008933615.1 bacterium
CCGCATCCCCGTATCACCCAGCTCTGAGCTGTTCTCTTCTGCCGATTCATCATCATTCTGCGCATGCGAAATCCACCACGGTATATTGGAATTATAATAATAAACCCAGAGCGATGACGCTCCAAAAGGGCTATCCGTCGCGCCAAATTCATTATAGTCCAAATTATTCACGTGACAAGATATGCAGGAATTTTGATTGGAAATATCGATAGAATGTGAATAGTATTCCGGCTCTGAACCGGTTTGTTCTTCCGATGGCAGCATTATGTTTTTTTGGTGCCATACGACTGTATAACAACCACTGATCATACTGATACTAAATAATAAGAACGCCGTATCCAGCAAATGTAGTTTCCTGAACATGGCTGCCTACTTCTTGTAGGTACGGCTGTTCACATTGGGCGAACTGGAGCGTTCACCGGATGAACGGGATGCACTTCTTCTGTCAGAAGATTCATTGGAATTGAAAGTTCTTGAAGATTGATATTCATTCCGCGAAAAATGAGTCTTAACGCTTTCAAAACCCTGCTGAAACGTTTTATTATTGTTCTTAGGAACGTCTACTTCTCTGTAATTACGCTGGCCGGAATTTCCTGTTTTCTTTTCTACAGGCTTGGATGCCGTTGTTGCTGAATTGGTGTTAAATCGCCTGCGGTTTTTCTTTGTCGCTTTTGCTTCTTTTTTGTTTTTCGAGACCGCAGTCATATCGGATTTTGCGGTGGTTCCGGAACGGTATTGTCTTTGTGAAATAACGGCTGTAGAGTTAATCGCGTTTATCCTGTTCTGTCCCGATCCGGTTGTATTCAGCGCATCATGGCGCAGACCGTAATTTCTGCGTGACGAGTAAGCGGTATAGGAAGTTCCTGGAGAATACCATGGGTCTGAATAATATGGATAATAGCCCGGATAAGAAGGATAATAGCAGCCTCCCCAATAATAATAGTCGTAGGGATAATAATACCCCGCCGGATACCATGTATAGCCTAGGCTGACACTCCAGTAGCTTCCCGGATACCCGTAGCGGTAACCAGCCCACCATGGCGAATCATAATAATACCTATTAATGACAACCGTTTCGGCATATTCATCTTGATCCGAAGCAGAATCGTCTTCGGCATCCAGACTATCCGATTGGATAATATCTGCATTGGTTTCTTTGGATTTATCGGATGGTTCCTGGTCAAACTCCGAATAATACTCCCCGGATTGTTTCAGGACAGTGTAGCAGCTCGACAAAAAAAACGTAAAAAATATAAAGGCAATAAGTGCAGCGCCGCCTTTGATTACTGTGATTGTTTTCATAAAACCACCTCTTCCTTTCTAGAAGGCCAAAAAACAACATGACTCCTGACACAATTAATATACATTAATAATTCAGGTTTGTCAACAAATTTGTTTTATTTTTTTGACAAATAGTGGTTCTTAGAAAATTCTATTAAAATGTGGTAACCAAAGACAACCGGAGTTCTCTTGAGAATTTCCCGAAACTTTTTGAATTATTAAGCATATCCGTCATAATGAAGTCGATCATGACACGGTTGCCGAAATTAAACTTTACGCCCATATTAAGATAACCGCGTTTATTTCCTATCAAACCTTTGTTATCATTTAGTGCCAAATCGTATTCTCCGACGAAGGATAATTCATCATTAAGACTTTTGTCCATTCCGATGAAAAATGCCGGCCCGTCATCTTTATCTTTCTTCTCCGTGACCGACCAACTAATTCCTCCATGGAAACCGAGATTACCCATGAATGCATAGTTCTTACTTGCAACAACAAAAAGTCCGCGTGATTTTTGCGTATATCGATTCACTTTTTGCGAGGCAGAATCTACACCAACTTTTTTAATAAACGGCCCAAAACCCTGATTATCAAAGCCGACTGTGACTGCGGGACCCGGTGTACTTTCATCGATCATTCGATATCGCGCCTCTACACCCGGCAGAGGATTGAATTTAACTTTGCCCGAACCGATAATATTCTCTCCGCCGAAGGCAATGCCGAACATAAACCGATCGGTAATGCCCACACCAATACTGGTCAGCACACCGCCGTTGTCAAACAAACGCATCCCAACGTCATATTGGCCTTTTTGAAGAACACCGGCGGTTGGCACGTTCACCAAACTTCGTTTTTGCTGTGTCACATTCTCTTGCGCAAAACTTTGGATGCCCATGGCGAGCGCAAGACATGAAAAAATGATAAATCGTTTCAAGATACCCTCCTTGATAGAGTGATGTGTGTACTTATTATTATATGATTGTTGGTATATCCGTTTCAAGAGTTCAGTGTAAACCCGTTTAAATATACAAAAAAACTAAAATGAAAAGCTATTTTTTTAATCACCTTGCGTTTCGTACAATGAAAAAGCCTTCGGTACAATTGTCTTGCTACAACGATACCGAAGGCTTGGGTCGAATTTAAACAGAGAATTATTTATACGGATTAACGTAATCCCTGTCAAGCATCCAGCTGTAGCACGATGCCGACTGGAGCTTGCCAAGACTGCCCATGAAACTGTCCGATTTCGTCACGCCGTTTTGGCGGCAAACAGATGCGTACGATTTCGCATTTTTTTCTGTATCAGGAAAACCGGATGCCTGATCAAAATATTTCAAAGCCACCATATTCGCTTCTTTCGCTTCGATGGTCAGCACGTTGCCTGAACAAATTTTAATGCCGTCAATAATTGCCAGGCCGATGAGGAAATACGGTTGCCCGAATTTTTTTATTTCCATCGCCTTGAGAGAAAGGCTCCACGTTTTAGGACGGTTTCCTGCGTCCAGATATACGCGCGCTAATTTACAAATCAAATCTGCATCTTTATCATCCAATTTGTATGCGCGCTCATAAGCATCTATCGCTTCCTTATGTTGAATCTTTGCATCATAGGCTTCGCCTAATTTGACCAATGCGCTCTTACTATTGGGATCTTTTTGCAGGATTTCCAATGCATTCGAGATCGCACCATCGTAATCCCCTTGTTGGAGTTGCACGTCCAGAAGGTCGCTTATATAAAAATCTTTGGGGCCTTTCGGAAAAAGTTCCGTGTATCTCTTGCATCTTTCCAGCCACTTATCCTTACCCACAACTTTGATATACGATCTCTTCAACGGATCCAAAACGTAAACCCACGTCGCTTCATCTTTTGTATCTTTATCCAGAAATTCGTCATACACTATGACCGCTTCTTTATACTTCGCCGCTTCCATCCACATGCCGGCGATACGTTTGAGTTCCTCCAGATTTCCTGAAATCTCGTAATATTTACGGTAATAATAAGCGGCTGAGTCAAAATTCAGCATCCCGTGATGATAAATTTCACCGATCGCGTAAACGTGTTCTGGAACGTTTAAGAACGCATATCCTTTCTTCCGCACATAGATTGCACTGTCAAATTTTTTGATCTGATAATAACTATCTGCCAGTTTTTCGTATACGCTGGTAAATTTCAAACTGTCTTTGGGATGCAGCGCATTGTCGCAATCCATGGCTTTCCAAAAATACGGTATCGCGTTGGGGTATTCCATATTCTTCCAATATTCACTTCCGGTACTCCAGGTCTTTAAGCATTCGAATTCCGCAGACCCATCCTGAGCGCTTTGCGTATAACCGGCCTGCGCAAGCATCAAAATCAGAGTGATGCTCAATACTTTACTTCTTATGTTCATGGTAGCCTTCCTTCCTTATCTCAGTAACACATATGAAACGTATTATCTTCGTTGACGATTCTGAAACCAGCGCTCTCCGCCGGAAACAGAAAAATTGATTCTAAAAATTCTGTCGCTTACTGCGTTTGTTGATACGGTTCCTCTTAGTCCTAACTCAAACGTTACATCAAAAACATTTCTTCCTTTGTTGAACGGCATTCCAAATCCGGTCGTCAAAAAATACTCGTTGGCAAATTTTCCGCCTGCGCTACTGGCGTACATATTCTGAAAATAAAAACCGCCGCGGTAGTGCCATTTATCAAAATAACTTGCTGAGATTGCTTCGGAAGGTGACCGCTCTGCTCCGAGTGAAACCCGTATCGTATTTCTGTTATCTTGGGTATTTCCGAACGCTTTAACCCCGTTCCATCCGGAATAAACCATGTCCATCCCTACTATATATCTTGTATTTAATTCATACGTGCCGCCCAGCCCAATTTCAAATGGTGAAACCGCTTGTCCGTAGCTTTGAAAGGTCGTGTCGCCGAGCGCGTCTATTTGTAGAACTTTTTTTGTCATATCGCTGCCGAATGCAACATAAGCGCCGAAGTGATACTTTTGGTATTCATATATTCCTCCGGCGACCCAACGTAAACCCGCAAAATTTTCTGTGCGGCTGTCGTTTGTATTTGAAAAATCCGGAGAATCCCAAGCTACTTGCCAATTGCGCTGTACGGAACCCAGTAAATATTGTGCGGAAATACCCACCGTCCACTGCGGGTGAACTTTCCCCGCAACGGTAAAGGCTAATTGACGTATCCCGCCGTCGCCGATAAATTTTTCCGTGTAATCCGTTCCTTCAAAAGAAGAAAATGATTTGTAATTATATTCCACTTTCGCATACCGGGCAAGGCTGAATGCGGCTGCAACATTTTTTCCAAACGGAATAGCAAACGCAATGTGGTTCAGGTTGACGGAATTTGAGAAAGCCGATTGGGATGAATTACTCACCTTAACGCCCTCATAATAAAAACTGCCTTCAAATCTCGTCATCCGCAATCCGATCAGCCCGGCCGGATTATTATAGTTGATCGTATAACCGCTGGGCACGGCAATATTAACTCCGCCCATTCCGAGCGCGCGGATATTCGGGCGAAATTCGACCAGCCCATAGCTGGAATAGGAATAGGAAGATCCGCCAGCATACAATGACGCTGGATAAAGGGCAATGAGAAAAAACAAAAAAAATCTAAATCGTATCGGCATAATTAATTTTCCGGAGGCAAAGTGTAATAAATTATTATTTTCGAAGAATGTTCGCGATCCAATGGATTATTAAGAAATCTTGCACGATACAGTTTTCTGAAATTCCCTCTCACTTCATCTCCATGTGAAATCTGTAAACCGTAGTTTTGCGAAGGAAAAGTCACCCAGTCCTGCATTTGCCGCGTAATATTAAACTTCAAAGAATCGTCCTCAAGATTGTCGGTAAGTCTGCCGCGGAAACGCGACAGCGGATCGATATACAACACGTCAATTCTCTGGGGCACGAGCGTCCCTGAGACCCAGTCGGAACTTTGCACACGCAAAGCCTGTAGCAGAAGCGAATCTCCCGTACTAAACTGATAATTGTACACCGGATCCAATTTCATTACAAGTGTTGCGAGATTGATCGTCGCGTTCGTCGGTATTTTTGCCGTACTGAATTGTATTATAGAATGATAGGGCAATCCGCCTCCCACGGTAAGCGTATTTGGCGGCTGTGGCGCACGGTCCTGGAAAATATATCCGCTATATCCCTGATTATAAATCCCGCTGGATAAATTAACGGGAATGACTGGAATATGATCCACGGTATTCGTCTGCGTTTTTGGATCAAATTTTTGATATGTTACGTCCAGTCTCGGCACAGCATTCGTGTCTAAAGAACCTAACGAGGTTAATACATTTGCTCCATAGAATTGCTGAACGAAGTTGGCTCCTGAAAATTCGATGATAATCCCGTTATTAATTTTAGAACGGTTGGTATCGTTAATTGCCCAGACCCAATTTTGAACGGTATCGCGGGGCATATTGATCGTAATGAAAGTACCGCTCGTCGGTGTATTCGTTATCGTGGCCTGAGCGATAATGTCGCCATTATCTCCTGCGCCCGTGAGTCGATTCCATTTGAGGTCGTCAGACGTCCAAACTTTTTTTATGGTGCGAACGTTCGCCGTAAATGTGCCGGCCGGCCCGTAAGAAGCAGAAGTAATAAATTGCAGTTTTGCGCTGGTGACGATAACGCTTTCAATTTCCGCCGGCATAGTAAAACGCATGGCGATGCTGAAATCGTAATTATCAATTGATCCTAAATACAATCTGTCGGATGCGCTTGTACCGGTCGAATCCATAAAAGACGTGTCGCGCACAATATCATCAACGTACAAAGTATCAGTCCGGATATTGCCCGCTAATTCTCCGGTATCAATTCCGGCCAGCCCAATCGCATTGGCGCCGTCATCCTCGCATCCCGTAATACTGAAAAGAACAATTAAAAAAATTGTTATGAAGGCCTCAAAAGAACGCGTATGCGCATTCATGAAAAATCCGTGTATGTTCAAAAACCAAAATCTCCTTATCTTGTTCGTATTCCTTACGGGCAAAGAATATCACGTGCGCCGTGGAGGTAAATTTAAAACTTAATATTAATTCGATGGCCGCAGAACTTGCAGTTAGGGCCGCGCATGCCTCCCAAATTGGCTTGATAGTCCCTGCGTTTGATGATCAGACGTTTGCAATTTGGACAAAATGTATCCGACACGCCGTCAATATCTGTGTCGGTCAGGTAAGTATAATTTAATTTCTGACTTGCTATCTTATACGCCTTGACCATGCTTTCGTTCGGCGTCATTGCAAAATGACTCATCTTGTGATGCGGAAAAAACCGCTTAAAATGCACGGGAATATCTTTGCCGACGCCCGCTACAAAATCTACAAAATCGCCGACTTTTTTTTCGCTGTCGCTTTCACCGGGAATCATCAGATAGGTCAGTTCCAAATGCGTTTCGTCGTTGGCCAACTTGATGGAATTCAGAACCACATCCAGATTACCTTCGACGTATTTATCATATACTTCCTGGCGCATGGATTTGACGCTGATATTTATTCCGTCGATATACGGCAATATTTCCGTAAACGGTTTTTCATTCGCATAACCATTAGAAATCAAAATATTCTTCTGGCCGATGCCTTTAAGTTTACGTGTGGCGTCCAGCAGAAATTCAAACCAAGTCAGCGGTTCCGTAAAACTATATGCAACGCCAATGGAGTGGCTTTTACCGGAATAATCCAGGAGCGTTTGAAGAGAAATTTCTTTGTGTTCTTTTCGCTCAAGTGAAATTTCATGATTCTGACAGAACTGGCAGCGCATATTACAGCCGTTGGCCGCAACGGACAGAACGGTAGAGTTGGGATAATAATGAAAGAAAGGCTTCTTTTCCATCGGGTCGTAGACCGCGGTCACGATCCGGCCGTAACTGGTCGCATAGAGTTTACCGTCTACGTTGGTGTAGCCCCAGCAGTCGCCTTCTTCGCCGTTTTTTAATTTGCATGCGCGCGGACAAAGTTCGCAGACCACGTGGTCGGCCTCGACTCTATAAAATTTTGCTTCAACCATCATTATATCCAAAAAATAGGTTTTTTCGTCAAGGGCGAATATATCCACATTACCCAAAAAAAGCAACCTTTAAAACGCGGAGAAATTCATACGCTAATTTTCGTTTAACAAGCACTCCTCTCTTGTATCAACCGTTATTTTTTTTTAGATTGGCGCGATTTAAAACTGAAGGAGAAAGGATCTTATGGAATCCCTTAAAAAGAAAACCGTATTGATCACCGGCGCAAGCGCGGGTATCGGCGAAGCCACGGCCATCGCTTTTGCGGAGCTGGGCGTCCGGCTCATTCTCACGGCACGGCGAAAAGATAAACTGGATATGCTTGCCAAATCGTTGAAAGAAAAATTTAACACGGAGTCTTTGTGCATGTCACTTGATGTCACGCGCCAAAAAGACGTCCAAAAAACCATCGATAGTTTGCCGGCCGCATGGTCGGAAATTGATATACTCATTAACAATGCCGGCCTTGGGCGCGGAGTGGATAAAATTCACGAAGCCCGTATCGAAGACTGGGAAGAAATGATCGACACGAATATCAAAGGATTACTCTACGTCAGCCGAGCCGTCATTCCCGGAATGGTCAAACGAAATAGCGGACATGTGATCAATTTAGGTTCTGCTGCAGGCCATGAGGTGTATCCCGGCGGCAATGTGTACTGCGCAACCAAACACGCCGTGGATGCGCTCACCAAAGCTATGCGCATGGATCTGATTGAGACGGCGGTTCGCGTGAGCACGGTAGACCCAGGTTTAGTGGAAACGGATTTCGGGATTGTGCGTTTTAAAGGGGATACTGAAAAAGCAAAGAAACCTTATGAAAATATCCAGCCGCTAGTCGGAGCGGATATCGCCGATATCATTATTTTTATCGCTTCACGTCCCGCGCATGTGAATATTAACGAGGTTATCGTCATGCCGAAAGCGCAGGCATCTACAACTATGGTGTACCGGGGGAAGAAGTAATTATATCTTCACCGTTAAAATCTCATCCCACCTGGTGGTAAACCGCGGACTGCGATAGGCTTGCTTCATTCGCCAAGGCTTGATCATACCGGAAGACGCGTATTGAATGGTATCAGAACCGAACTGATAATTGATCGCATCGACCGCACGCAGTAATTTTTTTTCACGCACAAGATCGGGTTCCTTTACAAACATGTCTCTTTGCATTTGATTATCCGGAACGATCCCCGAAAGAAAAACGCCCGTTTTCTTATACGCGTAGCCGTCTTTATATATCTTTTCCATGATTTGATGCGCATGGCGGATCAGCACGGCCGTATTGGCCGAAGGAAATGGTAAACTGAATGTCACGGCATTACTGTAATACGGCATATCATTAAATGGATTGGTCGTGATATACACCATGATCAGGCCGGCGAGAGAGTTTTGCGCTCGCAGTTTTTCTGCAGCACGTGTGGTATATGTTGAGAGCGCCTCTTTCAATCCATCGAGTTTCGTCACCGGCTTACCGAACGAGCGCGAACACATGATTCCTTTTTTTGGCGGAACGACCATATCCAACGGGAGGCAGGAAATGCCCCGCAACTCCCACACCAGCCTGTGTCCGACTACAGTCATGTTCTTACGAATCCATGTGTCGGGTAAATTTTTTAACTGCAATGCATTCAACACGCCGTGCCTGTTGAGCATCTTGGATAAACTTCGTCCGATGCCCCATACATTTTCCACCTGCATTTTTTCTAAAACTTCATCTACGGAGGGATAATTCACAAGATCAAACACACTCTGCAAAGCCGAATTTTTTTTAGCCGTTTTGTTTGCAACTTTTGCCAGTGTCTTAGTGGCGCCAATACCTATGGATACAGGGATGCCCGTACGTTGTTTAACTGTCGCGCGAATAGTCTTGGCATAATCGGTCAGATTTTTATGTTCAAACCCATTGAGCGATAGAAAAGCTTCGTCGATGGAATAAATTTCTATGTCCGGTGAAAACTCCATCAACGTGGCCATGACGCGTTGGGACATATCGCCGTATAGGGCGTAATTGGAGGAAAGTACTTTCACTTCCTGTTTTTTTATCAGCGCCTGCATTTCAAAAAGCGGCGCGCCCATGGGTATGCCGAGCGCTTTGGCCTCATTGGAGCGCGAAATGATGCATCCGTCGTTATTGGACAAAACGACCACCGGTTTTTTTTCCAATGCAGGATTAAAAATACGTTCACAGGAAGCGTAAAAATTATTACAATCGATCAATGCAAAAATGTGGTCAGTTGCTGCCATGGTTATAGAGGATGAATCACCGTAGTCACAACACCCCAGATCTCAAACGGCGTGGATTCCGTGATCTCGATAGGATCATATTTTGGGTTTTCAGCTTCGAGAAAAATTTTGTTTCTGATCTTTTTCAGCCGTTTTACAAGAAACTCTCCGTTCAGTACCGCAACCACCACTTTACCATTCGCCGCCTGGAGGGAACGGTCCACGATGAGTGTGTCACCGGAAAAAATCCCGGCATGAATCATCGAGTCTCCCTCGACGCGAATAAAAAACGTCGCAGCGGGATGTTTGATAAGATGCTCGTTAAGGTCGATCTTTTTATCGAGAAAGTCGTCCGCCGGCGAAGGAAAACCGGCGGAGAGTTTATTTCCGTACATAGGAAATTTCTGTTCCGTCCCTTCGTCGTAAGAAACAATGTGCGTGACGGTCAATTTTTTAGACATGCGGATATTCCGTTTTCTTGAATAATATCTTCAATTTTTGCAAAATGCAACGGTAGCTTTCGTCGACATTAGATATCTAATGCGAATGATTAGTTCCCCACGAAACACGCGAAAAGACACGGAATTCCTTTGGGAAGGTATTTTAAGCGTTTGATTAAACGCTTTTCTTGTTAATGACTGGGGTTTTTTTCTTGCGCTTCTTTCGTGTTATTTTGTGTGTTTCGCAGGCTGATGTTTTTCAGATAGTCATTAGCATATCTATTTTTAACGCGCTTATCGGGTTGGCTCACAAATGGAAGAGAACACTTCAGTCTGAGCAAAGTCGAAGACTGATTTTACTAAACTTGGTCATGGTTCGACAAGCTTGTCTTGAGCCCCGCCGAAGGGCTCACCATGACGTATGTGAGTAAACCCGATAAGCACATTTTTTAATGATTGAAAAAGTAACATCCGATGATTATCTTAATTAAAAATAATTGCAGCAAAAAAACATCTTATGCCAAAAAAAACCAAGACAGAAAAAACAGAGTCGTTTGAACGTTCGCTTAAAAAGCTCGAAGATATTGTCCGGACGCTGGAAAGCGGCGAAACCCCGTTAGATGAAACCCTGCAGAAATTCGAAGAAGGAATGAAATTGGTGCATTTTTGCCACGGCAAACTAAACGAGGCCGAAAAAAAATTAAAAATCCTCGTCAAAGACAAAAACGGCTCCTTTTCACTCAAAGACGAAGAATGATTCTTACACACTCTAACGGAACATTATGAAAAAAATAAAGCTCAATCAGATTGCACATGCCCGCAGCGGCGATAAGGGCGACAGTTCCAATGTCGGTCTTATTGCGTTCAAAAAAGAGCACTTTGAACTTCTGCGTACTAAAGTCACGACGGCGGCAGTGAAGCGCCATTTTAAAGATATCTGCCGCGGCGAGGTCGACCGGTATGAAGTGCCTAATTTGCTCGCGCTTAATTTCATTCTGCACGATTCCCTCGGCGGCGGCGGCACAGAAAGTTTAAAAACCGACGCCCAGGGCAAAACGCACGGCATGGGTTTGCTGGAAATGGAAATTGATGTCGACGACGATTTTACCGTCTGACATGAATATCACTTACCAAACCTTTATCCACACCGAAGATCTTTCGCAGCAACGAATTCTCTTTCGCGCCGCGTTTCCTGAAAACGTCGGTACATCTTCGGAGTCCGAAGAACATTATTTTTGGAAATTTCAAAGCTTTCCCGCTACCCCTTTTTCGTATGAATATGCTGCATATTCGGACAAGGAACTTGTAGGCTACTATGCGGCAATCCCCTATTCCTACCGGATTGACGGCCAACTGACGGCCTGCGGAATGGTGTGCGACGTGATGACGCATCCGAAAAAGCAGGGCAAGGGTATTTTCACCGGCATAGGCCGGTACGCCACCGATGACTTACATAAAAATGGTGTGGGTTTTACAACCGGTTACCCGATCCGGCCCGAAGTGATTCCCGGCCACCTCAAGGTCGGCTGGAAAATCGTTTTTAATCTTCCGATGTACATTAAATTATTACGCTCAAACTCCGTTTTGAAATCAAAAAAAATTGGTTTCGCCGCCCCGTTGGTTAATGTTGGGTTGTTTATAGCTAATAATACATTCCGTCTGCTGAATAGAAAAAACCGGGATTACACATATGTAGTTCACACTCGTAATGAGTTTCTTGAGCTGGAGGAGTATAAAACTTTTTTTGAAAAATGGAAATTGCAACAGCAAAATATTCTGATCAAAACAAAAGAGTTTTTGGCATGGCGAACCGGCGCACCGCAAACGGAATACAAGTTCGTAGTAATTCGAAAAGACCGCGACGTTGCCGGAATTGCTATAACACGTTTTGTGGAACTCAAAGAAATTCCTTCGATCGCGGTTCTGGATCTAATGATTTTGAATGAAGACAAGAACGGTTTGAGTGCTTTGTACAGTGCGTTAGTTGATATTGCCGACAGATATAATGCAGAAGCCATTATCACTATGATGAGCAAGCGTTGGGCGCAGAATTACAACCTCAAACGCATGGGCTTTCTTAAATCGCCGTTTGAATTCTCGCTGATCATTAAGAAACTAGATCCTTCGATGGACGACGCGGCTTTGTTTGATGAATCAAAGTGGCATTTGATGTGGATAGATTCGGATGATCTGTAAACAGAAATGCTAAATTCGAAATTATGAATTTTAAATGGTCTTGACTGTATTAACCTCTAAATGTTGCATGACGTAGTCGTGATAAGGAATGATCTCCCATCCCGTCCGGATAATTTTTTCTAACTTCTTCAAAACGCTTTTCCGGTTGATATACATTAGTTGATTGAATATGCGGCTGTTATTCGCGTCCGGAAACATGAACGGCTTCTCTTCGCTGTCGATATCGTACGGATGAAAATAACTCAACACCGGCAGGCCCCGGTTGCCGTAATACGCAAAAGCTTTTTTGGTCATCCAAAACGGCAGCATGCGAAGATAGACGCCGCCCGCACAAGGTAGAGAAAAATATTTGGGATACAACGTGATGGGTAATTCCCACAACGTATTTTGAATCAACTTGAAATCTCTCCCGAATTTTTCCCAACCGTGCAAGGGATTTTTCGCGGGTAAAACGGAACTGGAATATGTAAATCCGAGTTCGATCAAAACATCGTACGCCCATTCGGTCTTTTCTGTTAACGAAAAAACCGGCGCGCGGAATCCATACAACGCCTTTACACCGGCATTAAATAATAGTTCCATATTTTCATCCAGATCCGCCCGGAATGATTCCCTGGTTTGCTGCGTCAAAGGAATATGCGTATTCGTATGGCATCCTACTTCATGCCCCGCTTGAACAATCGATCGCACTAACTGCGGATATCTTTTTGCCACATCGCCCACAATAAAAAAAGTTGCTTTCATTTTGTTCCGGTCGAGAAACTGCAGATATCTTTCCGTCATGGGCGGAACGCGTTCCTCATAACGGTGTCCGTCGAACATGCGATGCCTGACGTCTTCCAGGTCGACGCTGAAAAGAAAGTATTTTTTCGGATGATGGGTCATTAAAAAGCAGGTGTTATGATTCGTAAATAATATATATTAATGGAATCGTAGTCAATGGGTTTCATTTTGCTCGGAGATTTGCTTGACATTTCCTGACCACTTAACTAAGTTTGAACGCGTTTTTTTCGAATTATAATACTGCATTTTTGAAAGGACTCCTTTATGAAACACGTATTATTGATAATCGCTTTATTCGTGTCACCCCGTGTGCATGCCCAGGAGAAAAAGATTTTTACGTATGAAGATCTGATTGATCTGAAACGGATCGATGCACCGGCAGTTTCCCCCGACGGAAAATGGATAGTGTACAATGTTAGACAGTATAACCTGAAATCCAACACGTACGTTTCCAATATTTTTATTCAATCCATCGACGGACTTACGATCAAGCAAATGACGGCGTCCCCTTCCAAGGACCTGGCACCTACATGGTCGCCGGACAGTAAGATGATCGCTTTTGTATCCAACCGCGGCGGAAGCTATCAAATTTATATGATGGCGCCGGACGGCGGCGAACCCCGGCGCGTCACTAATATTTCTACAGGCGTTTCTGCGGGAAATAATCTGGTGTGGTCTCCGGATGGAAAATATATCGCGTTTACCTCCGATGTTTATTCCGATTGCGACACCGACGATTGCAACTCACTGAAAAATGAAGCCAAAGAATCAAGCAAAGTCAAGGCGCAGACCATTGACAAACTCCCTTTCCGCGTATGGGATTCATGGAAGAACGGCAAACGCAGTCAGTTATTCCTCGCTGAAGTTACTACGGGCAAAACTACCGACATGACGAAAGGCGATTACGATGTCCCGCCGATTGATCTGGGCGGAAGTACCGATTTTTGTTTTTCACCTGACAGTAAATTCCTCGCTTTTACGATGAATACGGAACCGAATATTGCGTGGTCCACTAATAATGATATTTTTGTGATGCCCGTCAGCGGCGGCGAAGTAAAAAAGATTTCAACAAGTTTAGGTTCTGATAATCAGCCGGTGTATTCACCCGATGGAAAATATATTGCGTTTCGTTCCATGAAGCGCGCCGGATATGAAGCGGATAAACAGGATCTGGTTTTGTACGAGACCACGAGCGGCAAACTGACCAACCTTACCGAAAAATGGGATCGCTCTGTTGGTGCAGTTATCTGGGCAAAAGACAGCAAGACGCTTTATTTTGATTCCGAAGATCAGGGCTACCATCCTGTGTATCAAATCAGCGCCAGCGGCGGAACACCCAAGAAACTCACCGATAAGAATTATGATCAACTATCCGGAGTCGGAAACGGGAAATTAATCCTGCGCCGACAGACGATGAATATGCCGGCGGAACTTCTTACTACGGATCTTGACGGAAAAAACGCGAAACAAATTACAAACTTAAACACAGGTAAACTTGCAGGAATCGAAATGAATTTGCCGGAAGAATTTTGGTTCGAAGGCGCGGGAAAAGATAAGGTTCACGGCTTTATACTCAAACCGCCTAAATTTGATCCCGCTAAAAAATACCCGTTGGTCTTCCTCGTTCACGGCGGTCCGCAAGGCGCATGGAGCAATAATTGGCATTACCGGTGGAATCCACAGTTATTTGCGGCGCCGGGATATGTTGCAGTGATGATCAATCCGCGAGGATCAACCGGTTACGGGCAGGAATTCACCGACGGGATCAATAAAGACTGGGGCGGCAAAGTTTATGAAGATCTTATGAACGGCCTCGATTACGTCATGGCTAATTACAAATTCATCGATAAAGACCGCATCGGCGCGGCCGGCGGCAGTTATGGCGGATACATGATGAATTGGATGAACGGGCACACGGATCGGTTTAAATGTTTCGTTTCGCATTCCGGCATTATGAACAAATATAATATGTACGGCGGTACGGAAGAAATGTGGTTCGAAGAATGGGAAATGGGCGGGCCTTACTGGGAAGGCAATAATAAAGAACAATTCGAAAAATGGTCGCCGATGAATTACGCGCAACATTTCAAGACGCCGACGCTGGTTATTCACGGCGAACTTGATTTCCGCGTTCCCGTGATGGAGGGTATCAATTTATTCCAAGTGCTGCAGCGCAAAGGCGTGCCTTCAAAATTTTTGTATTATCCCGATGAAGGCCACTGGATCTTAAAGCCGCAGAACGGGCAACTGTGGTATCAAGAAGTTCATAAGTGGTTCGATCAATGGCTGGCGAAACCGGCGCAGTAATAGTATTGCATAATAAAAGTAAACCTGTACGAACCCTTCGTACAGGTTTTTTTATTTGTCCTCTTTCCACAGTCCTTTCTTATTCTCCCGCGCAAAACGGTAAGCCGATAAGAACCGTTCTTTGTATCTCACATTCGGCGGATACGTCATCAGATTTGCATAGCCGGCTTTTACAATTTCTTCGTTGATCATACGTCCGTCTTCAAAAAAAAGATACGCAAGCAACCGCCCGTATTTGTCGCGATCATTAACATCCACTTCCACACGAACTTGCGTTCCGCCTGGAACAAACTGTTTCACAAAATTTTTCGCGTCGTTACCTTGTTCCACAAGGACATGGATGTCGGCGCCTGTTCGCGCCGCATCTTTGACGGCTTTTGCATTGGCGTGCGCCTCAGGTGTATCGATCCCGATCAGGCGAACTTTTTCGATCTTCCCCAAGTATTGTATTTCAAAAGTATCGCCGTCAACGACTTTTACAATTTGTGCCATTTCCGCTTTTTGTAATGGCCATTCCATACCGGCTGGCTGAAAATAAACCACGGCTCCGCAAACGGCTGTTACTGCAATTAATACCCATTTCAATATTTTCTTCATTCTTCTCTCATTTTAACTTTTTCCCAACACACTTCCGGCATCTCTAATCTTATATAAATTAAGTTTGCATGACTGTCGGAATTTATATAATTTCTTTGATAATTACTCCTGTACTCATTGAAAGATTATCATGTCCAAATTTGTTTCCATACAAACGACCCTGAAAGAACGTGTTTTTCTGATTTCGGCGCTTAAACAGATGCACTGCGAAATGCTTAAAACTAAAAAAGTTAAAACCCTGCTCCATCGCGTGTACGACGTCGATTTCGCCGTGAAAACGCCGTTTGGCATTGTCGGATTCATTAAAAATAAAAACGGCGAATTCGAACTCGCAGGCGATGATATGATTTTAAAAAAGAACTCGAAGTTCATAGAACAACTTACACAAAAATACGCATATAATAAAGTGCTCACTGAAGCTAAAAAAGCGGGATTCCAGCTTGTGAAAGAAACTTCCGATACGGATCAGTCGGTCAGGCTGGTGTTGAGGAAATGGAGTTAAGAATTTACGATTTACGATCTCCGATTTTGGATTGACGATTGATGATTAGTGTCTTGTTGAAAAGGAATAATGATGTCTGAAAATGTTCAGGAAATTGAATTTACTATTAAGAAAGACGGTTCTGTCGAATACACTATTAAAGGTATCAAAGGCGGTTCTTGTGAAGACCTTTCTAAAATATTTGAGGAACTGGGTACCGTGACCGCGTCAAAGAAAACAACCGAGTACTTCGAAAAAGAACCGGAAGTAAAAACTATTACGCAGATGAAATGACCCATGACGACTTTAGGCATCGGCGGTTAATATGGAGCAGGAATGAAGGATAAAATTTACATTGCCAACGGCCAGGGGTTCTGGGGCGACAGTATTGATGCGCCGGTTCAGCTGGTCAATGGCGGAAAACTGGACTATCTGACGCTGGACTATCTTGCCGAAGTCACAATGTCGATCATGCAGAGACAGAAACTAAAAAAACCTGATCTTGGCTATGCCACCGACTTCGTTCAATTGATCGAACGTATTCTCCCGACGATCATGGATAAGAACATCAAGGTTATCGCCAATGCCGGCGGCGTGAATCCTGAAGCGTGCCGTGCGGCGGTTTTTAACGTTGCGAAAAAACTGGGAATCAAAGGCCTCAAGATAGGCGTCGTCCATGGGGATAATATTCTCGATCGTATCAAAGAATTTGAATCGCAGAAAATCACCATGAATAGCATGGACAGCGGCGAGAGTTTGTATGACCTGATGAAACAGGGGAATGATATTCTCAGTGCGAATGTATATATCAGTTCAAAACCTCTGGCCGACGCGCTGGCGCAAGGCGCGCAAATCATTATTGCCGGACGCACCACAGATACAGGTTTGGCCATGGCGCCGATGGTGCATGAATTCGGCTGGGCATGGGACGATTGGAATAAACTTGCGGCGGGAACCGTCGCAGGACATATCATCGAATGCGGCGCGCAATGCACCGGCGGCAATTTCACGCGTTGGCGCGATGTTCCCGACCTGTGGAACGTCGGTTACCCGGTAGTAGAAGCGCATCCGGACGGAACGTTCTTCGTCACCAAACACGAAAACACCGGCGGCCTTGTGACGGTGGATACTGTTTCCGAACAACTGGTGTATGAAATGGGCGATCCTAATAATTATATTACTCCCGATGTGATAGCGGATTTTACATCGATCCGGCTGGAACAGGCAGGGCCTCACCGCGTAAAAGTCTTTGACGTCAAAGGCAAACCGTCGACTGAATTTTTCAAGGTTAGCGCAAGTTATCTTAAGGGATACAAAGCTTCCGGGCAACTGACTGTTTCCGGGCCGGATGCGTATGATAAAGCAAACCTGTGCGGAGAAATGTTATGGAAACGCCTCGCGCGCACGGGAATGACGTATGAAGAAACCAATACAGAATTTCTTGGGATCAATAGTTGTCATGAAGGCATCGTATCGGTTCCTTCGCAAATCAATGAAGTAGTTCTACGTGTTGGAGTAAAAGATAAAGATCAGAAAAAAGTGGACCGTTTCGGAAAAGAAATTGCGCCATTGGTCACGAGCGGGCCTCCGGGCGTGACCGGATTTGCGGGCGGGCGTCCGAAACCGCAGGAAATCGTCGCGTTCTTTCCGACGCTCATTCCAAAGAAACTTATTCAAACTTCAGTGAACGTCGAAGAAGTTTAATAACACTTTCAGCCGCATCGATGCGGACATTTATTTTTTTGAAGACACTGCGTCTTCGTTGTTCCGTGATAAAAACATTATGAAAAAAATTCTATATATCGAAGATGATCCCGTATCTATGGTGCTCATAACCAAGATCGTAGAAAAGATGGGCCATCAGATTATTCCTGCGCTTAACAGCGAAGAAGGTATCGCCAAGGCCTATGCGTATAAACCTGATCTTATTCTCATGGATATCTTTCTGCCCGGTGTTGACGGTCTTGAGACTACGATGCACATCCGCAGTTCCGATAAACTCAGCCACATTCCGGTGATTGCGATCACTGCCGGACAAAGCCCAGGCGATCAGGAGTTGGCCATGGCCGCCGGATGCGACGGCTTTCTAAAGAAACCGGTTGACGTGAATCGTTTTGTCAATTATATCACGGAACATCTTGAAGGAAAAGTGCAAATTCGCAACAAATTCGATCCGCAGGAAGAAAATATCGGATTAAAAAAATTCTCCCATCGGCTCGTTCAGCGGCTAACGAATAAGATCCACGAACTCTCTCACGCCAATGCTGAACTGGAAATAGCTAACCGGACGCTGGACAAATTGGTTAAGGACGTTCGCGATAACAATTCAGATTTGTTGCAATTTAATTATGCGGCCAATCAAATCCTGACCCTGTCGGCGCGTGAAAAAGTATATCAATATCTCCCTAATCTCATATGCGATCAGCTTAACATGCTCAGCGCGGCGGTATACGTGGTTAACGAAAGACACATGACTTTGGACATCTATTCGCATTCCCATGTGAAAACGCACCCCGATTCCGATCATATCAGTTTTATTCATCCTCCGTTTTTCGATATTGTCTACTATCAGGAACCTTACTTGTTTGACAAGCACTGGAGCCAGGCCGCACAAAAAGTGGATGAATTGATGATCGGTAAACTCGCGCCGATCAAGGAAGCTTTTCAATCTCAGGCCGTTTATTTTTTGCCGATCATCGGCCGTCCCGCAGGACACAACGGTTTCGACTGCCAAAATCAGGATTGTCAGGCTTTTTCCAACCAGGATTTGAATTGGTGGAATAAACAAATTCATAACCTGGACCGGCAAGGTTTGTATTTTGAAACCCAACTTAAGCAGATAAGCGAATTCTATTTTAATTGCTGCCTCTACCGGCTTAAGGGTGTACTGGTTCTCGGTATCCAAGATGATCGGCTGGATGAAACGTTTCGCCAGATAGTTCAGTCGTTTGTGCGAACGGTCGGGTTAACGATTGAAAATATCCAATTATACGACGATGTAAAGGATTCTTATCTGCAAGCCGAGAAGCAGGCAGTTACAGACGGGCTTACCGGGGTATTTAATTACCGTTATTTCCAACACCAGCTTGAGCGAGAGATCAAACGCTCCAAGCGCCATTGGGCAAAGGCGTCTCTGATCATGATGGATATTGACTTTTTTAAGTCTTACAACGACCAGAACGGGCACCCGGCAGGCGATCAGGTGCTTAAGCGGCTTGCGGAAATTCTCAATTCCTGCATTCGCACCAGCGACATCCTGGCGCGCTATGGGGGCGAGGAATTCTCTCTCATTTTGCCGGAAACACCTAAACCGTCAGCCATTAAATTGGCCGAAAAAATTCGTGCGCTTATTCAGGAAGAAATTTTTCCACACGAAAAAACTCAGCCAAACGGCGATCTGACAGTTAGCCTGGGTGTGGCAACATTCCCGGACGATGCGCAAACATGGGATGAACTTGTTCAAAAGGCAGATGAACAATTATACGTTTCTAAACACACCGGCAGAAACAAGGTATCTGTTATATAGCCGATACAGTCATAAAAAGCGATAGCTAAACCATCATAGACTTCATCTACGCCGTACTGCCATAACAAAAACCAGATTTTTAAAGAAATAAATTTGAAAGAATTGACTATTCAAACTACTTGAATTATAGACTTTAATTCATTATATTTAACCTGCATTTTTCGCTAATTTATGTGTGAATAACCTGAGGGTGGATTATGAATAAAGAAGAAAAACCACAGCATTTTCCTGACGACAGTGAAGATCTGGTAGAAACGCCACTTTTTGTTCGGCCCAAAGAATGGTGGCGCGCAAAAAAGGAAAGTCTGGATCTTTGGGGTTTTGAGAAGTATTTAGGATGCGATAATACTGCGTTTAAATCTGCTCTTTCAGGTTATAAAAACCTTCTTCAGGAAATCGAGCATGAATATAAAGAAACAACCAAATCGATCAATATTTCGCCTGAAGAACTGGAAGAAGCGAAAAAGAACCGCGATCAAATGCTGTTGGACGCCAAACGGGATTTTGTCTACCGCATGCCTGAAAATTACCGCATTTGGTTTAAGAAGAAGAAGATTTTCCGCTCATGGCGTTTTGCGCCTGAAAGCTGGGGATTCGAAGAATCGCGATATTGGGGAAGCCGCTCCGGTATGACGATGCGTGAACGCCGCGTTTTGTTAGGTGTATTCGTGTTAGGCGGTTTAGCGTTAGGTTTCTGGCTTTACAAAATTTTTACTTTTGAGTATGAGAACCCTCTCGAAAAATCTTCTCCGGCTGTATTTAACATAGAACGCGATACTACGCACAACGTAGACTCTCTTGCCCGCGCGCGTATTTTGGAGGAGCAACGCGCAGAGGAACAAAAGCGGCAAAAGAAATTTATAGCCGAGCGAAACAACCGTATTATCAATGATGTAAATTCAGGATTTTATATTACCAATTCCGACAATATGCGCGCGGAAGTAAAACTGCTGATGGAAATATATTACGAGAACGTGAATAAGAAAACTTTGTACGGCATCAGCAATGAAGCTTTGTATACATCGTTGGAACTCATCTCCCGTAATAACCCGACGGTGGTAACGAAAAAAGGA
This sequence comes from bacterium, assembly GCA_008933615.1. Lineage (NCBI taxonomy): Bacteria > bacterium. The sequence continues at coordinate 20,936 of WBUR01000014.1, forward strand.
AATTATGGGATACCGTTACAATGGAAGCCCAATACAAAAATAAAATTGACTTGGGCTGAAATCACTGCCGGCTTGGATGTTCAAACTAATATTAAACCATAACCTCCGCTTTTTGACTGCTTTTATCTGCCTTTTTTTATTCTTAGTTAAGGAATAGGAATGACGCCTTTTACTCTAGGTGACAAGAAAATTTTTTACTATACAGAAAACCCCGATAAGGTACGTGGGCAAATAGATGGCAAGCCGTTTCATTATAACGGCGAACCGCTTGTGTTCGGCGTCAGCACGGATACGATTATCAACGGCGCAGCCTGTACGCTCGGTTATACGGAAGACATTCTGGGTCCGCATTTTTTAGTCGGTAAAGGCGACCTTATTGGAGAGAATGACATTGCCAATGGAAATTTTGCAGTGGTGGTTGGCGGAGAAAGCTACGGCAGCGGATCGTCGCGGGAAGTTGCAGTCGTTGCGCATCGCGGAGCAGGTATTCGATTGGTTGTCGCGAAGAGTCTTGAACGGATATTTAGAGAAAATATGACATTCGACCGTCTGTATTTTACTACAGATTTTACGGTCTTAGATCAATTGCACGCCGGAAAGACAATTGATCTCGATGAGTTGATGCAAAACCTCTCGCCATTGTACAAAGCGGTGTTCTTCGGAGGCGGTTTATTGGAATTCGGTAAAAAAATTGTTTCCGGCAACGCTACGTTACCTTACACTGAATCCGGACGTAAAAAGAAACCGATGACTATCGCCGAAAAAATACTTTCTGCAAAAGCGGTGGTTATGGAAAAGTCTGATCGCAAAGGCTTGTCGTTTGTAGAACCCGGCGAACAGCTTTTTGTTAACGCCGACTTTTTGGGAATGCATGAATATACCGGAGGACATGTGCGCAGTCTTTTTTCAAAAGCATTCGGCAATACGACGATTCATTCCGGTACCACCGTACGTGGATTTAATGACCATTTCGTACTTATCGGTCATGATGATGTACCCGGCGATGTGAAGAAAAAACGTTTCCTCTCCGCTCAGGAACTTGCCAAGGAATTGACGTTATTTTGCAAGGAAAAAAATATTCCCATGCATGGCCCCGGCGGCACCATGCCCGCCGGCGTTTGTCATCGTCTTGTTGTGGAAAGTTATGCAAAACCGGGTGATGTGATTGCTTTGACTGACTCACACACGCCGACCGCCGGTGTGATGAATTGCTTCGCATATGGACTTGGCTCGACAGCCATTGCTATGGGACTTGGAACCGGCATGATTCCGGTTACTGTCCCGAAAACGGTTCGCATCTGGATAGAAGGTGAAGATCCTCTGCACCTCGTGACTCCAAAAGATCTTATTTTGCATATTATAGGCGACCCTTATTTCCGTGAACAAAAATGGAAAATTAATCCGGGCGATACGGTGATTATGCAATTTGGCGGGCCGGCTCTGGAGCATTTTACTGTAGATGAATTATCCGTTTTAACCAATATGACGGTGGAAGGCAGTGCAACAACAGGTGTGGTCGAGCCGTGCGAACCCGTAATAAAATTTCTGGTTGAAAAACGCGGAATGCCGGAGTCGGAAGTTCGAGATATGATGGTGTATCCTGACGAAAACGCTCATTACGAATCCGTTTATAAGGTCAACATAGCCGACATTCCAGTAACGGTAGCGACTCCCGGCGACAGCCGAAACCGCAAGCCGATAACACAGGTTAAAGGAACGAAAATCGACAACGTGGTTATTGTATCATGTACGGGTGCGTCGTTAGAAGATCTCCGCCAGGTCGCGTTTGCGGTTCGCGGACGGAAAAAGCTCGACCGTATTCATATGGTCGTAACGCCGAGCAGCCAACAGGTGTATGACGATGCAAAAGAGGAAGGTCTTTTGAATTTGTTTGAAAAATTTGGCGCCGTCATTACCGAACCCGGCTGCGGTTCATGCATAGGCAACGGCCCGGGTATTTCAATAAACGGTTCCGTGACAGCTTCAACCAGTAACCGAAATTTCAGCGGGCGCATGGGTGGGAGCGGCGACGTGTTCCTTGTCTCCCCCTTTGTTGCGGGCATCGCGGCGTGCACGGGTGAACTGACCGATCCGCGAGGCTGGGAAATCGTCAATTAATACTTGACAGGCCATAAGTTTTTCTTTATATTTCGCGCACGAAAATTGATCGTTATTTGACATAGTATCACATCTTATCAAGAGCGGGCGAGTGACAGGCACGATGAACCCGCAGCAACCGTTTCCGTTTCGGCGGAGGGTCGAGGTGCTAATTCCTGTCCCGGATATACCATTGGGTTCGGGAGAAGATGAGATAAGCTTAATTGTTATCTTACCTCTTCTTTAATCTAAATGAAGAGGTTTTTTATTTATATGCATTTTCATGATCATCTAATATAAAAGGAGATATTATGTCACGTTATTTGTTTACGTCGGAATCCGTCTCAGAATGCCATCCTGATAAAGTTGCCGATCAGATTTCCGATGCTCTTATTGACAACTTCTTAGCGTTTGACTCAACCTCAAAAGTAGCCTGCGAAACGCTTGTAACTACGGGTCAGGTTGTACTTGCCGGCGAGGTAAAATCCAAAGCGTATTTGGACGTTCAGGAAATTGCGCGGCAGGTCATTCGTAAAATAGGTTATACGAAGAGCGAATATATGTTTGAAGCTAATTCTTGCGGAATATTATCAGCTATACACGAGCAGTCATCCGATATTAACCAAGGCGTTGTGCGCAAAAAGAAAGAAGAGCAGGGAGCCGGAGATCAAGGAATGATGTTTGGATATGCGGTCAATGAAACCGACGATTATATGCCTTTGCCTCTGGACCTCGCGCATACGATACTGATTGAACTGGCAGAGTTAAGACGTGAACATCATCAAATAAAATATTTGCGCCCGGATTCGAAAAGCCAGGTAACACTGGAGTATGACGAAAATAACCGCCCGGTGCGGATTGATACTATTGTTGTTTCGACGCAACACGATGATTTCGACTCAGAATCCAACATGCAGAAGAAAATTCATGATGATATCGTACATATTTTAATTCCGCGTGTGAAAGGGAAGTATTCTAAATTTGATCATTTGTTTGATCATAAAATAAAATACCATATTAATCCAACCGGTAAATTCGTCATTGGCGGGCCGCACGGCGACACGGGACTAACCGGGCGGAAAATAATCGTAGACACCTATGGCGGAAAAGGCGCACATGGCGGCGGCGCGTTCTCGGGTAAGGATCCTTCAAAAGTTGACCGCTCGGCCGCTTATGCCACACGGCACATTGCCAAAAATCTTGTTGCTGCGGGTGTATGTAATGAAGTCCTGGTACAGGTGTCCTATGCTATCGGAGTTGCCCGGCCGATGGGCATTTATGTCAACACGTATGGCACAGCTAAAGTGAATATGAATGACAGCGATATTGCCAAAATTGTGGAAAACCTGTTCGATATGCGTCCGTATTTTATTGAACAGCGTTTGAAATTGCGCCAACCGATGTACAGTGAAACTGCTGCCTACGGACACATGGGCCGTAAAAACAAAACCGTCAGGAAAATATTTACAACGCCCGACGGAAAGGTAAAGAAACTGAATGTTGAACTGTTTACTTGGGAGAAACTTGATTACGTATCAAAAGTCAAGAAAGCTTTTAAGTTGAAATAAGAAGATAAAGGGACAATATATTTTTTGTCATTAAAAAAGCCGTATGACTTGATCGTGCGGCTTTTATTATCGTGCTTATCGGGTTGGCTCACAAATGGAAGAGAACCCTTCAGTCTGAGCAACGTCGAAGACTGATTTTACTAAACTTGGTCATGGTTCGACAAGCTTGTCCTGAGCCCCGCCAAAGGGCTCACCATGACGTATGTGAGTAAACCCGATAAGCACATTTATTATTGGGCATCTTATGATCATCGTGATCGATAATTACGATTCTTTTACTTACAACCTTGTTCAGTATTTACATGAGGCGGTTCTTGTGGCGGGACTCAACGATGAGGTGCGAGTTGTCCGTAACGATGAGGTGTCGATTGATGAATTGAGCGCGTTCCAGCCGACCAAAATCGTCATTTCACCAGGTCCCGGGTACCCGGCGCAGGCCGGAATATCGAATGAAACGGTCAGGAAATATGCGAACCGTGTTCCAATCTTAGGCGTGTGCCTCGGACATCAATGCATGGGTGAAATATATGGTGGACGAATTGTTCGATCCGAGAAACCAACCCACGGAAAAACATCCCCGGTCTATCACGACGGGAAGACCCTTTTCAGGGGATTACCCAGCCCTTTTGAAGCGACACGTTATCATTCGTTGATCGTGGATCGGAATTCTGTTACTGAAAATATTGAGATATCGGCATGGACAAAAGACGGTCAGATTATGGGGCTTCGAATAAAAGATTCGTTCGCTGAGGGCGTTCAATTTCATCCGGAATCGATATTGACGACAGAAGGAAAAAAAATAATAAAAAATTTTATTACAGGCGGTTATTAACGATTTTTTTCTTGCTTGTACGGGTTTTTTTCTTTATCATGGCTTCGCTTTGAAAGAAGCAGTGGTCGAGCTAGTAGCTCAGCTGGTAGAGCAGCGCCCTTTTAAGGCGAAGGTCGTAGGTTCGATCCCTACCTGGCTCACAAAAAAAATCCCGCAAACTGATGTTTCGCGGGATTTTTTTGTTCTATCCGGAAAAATATCATTCAAAATTGACTTGGTTACGTCCGCCCGCCTTTGCTTTATATAAATTCTGATCTGCGCGGCCGATCAGTTCTTCGACGGAAATGCCATCGCCGGGAAAGTGCGATACGCCGAGAGAAATTGTTATGTTACGGGAAATCGGGATACTGGACTTAAACATATGCGTAAGATTCGTTGATAAATCTTCTACATTTTTGCGCACTTTTTCGCCGACAGAAAAAGCGCCGCGCTTATCCGTTTCCGTCAGAATGATTACAAATTCCTCTCCGCCGTATCTGGCCAGAATGTCCGAATCCCTGATGCTTTCTCCTATATTCTTCGCAACCCATCTCAACACCTCATCGCCTATATGGTGGCCATAGGTATCGTTGAAGTCTTTGAAGTGATCAATATCGATCATGATCAGCGACAATTCACGCTTATATCGTTTCGCTCGGTGAAGCTCCCGGAAAACCCGGTCATTGAAATAACGCCGGTTAAATACTTTGGTCAATTCATCTTTTATGGATATTTCAAGCGTGTGTTGATAGATCTTTGCACGCTCCACGGCGGTTGCCGTTTCATTAGAGATCAGCCTTAAAAATTCTTTTTCGTTCTCCCGCAGATCTCTGGACGAATGGAAGCACAACACCTTATTCACTTTTTTATTGGAAACAAACGGTACGCCGAGCACGCACGCGTCATTTTTTTTCTCAAAAAATTTCTGATAATTTTTTTCATGGGACACTTTTGGAACATATTCTTCTTTTTGAGTGCGCATCACAGTCTCGGCGATCTCTTTTTCAACATCTAGGATATTTTTATTATTCTTATCTTTTGTTTTTTCTGTCATAAAATCGACGATCATCTGGCCTTGCGGATCCTTTTCAAATAACACAAATTGGTCAATAAAAGATATTTCACTGAGCATGTTTTGAATGATCGGATACAGCCGGTGGGTATCGTATGTCGAATTGAGTAAGGCGGCAATCTTGTACAGGATGCTCGTTTCTTCTAGCCGTTCGCTGAGCAGCCGGTTTTCGTCTTTCACCTGAAGAAAAGATTGTTCTAGTTCCAGCATTTTTTCTTTGAGCTGAGTGACTATCGTTTCGTCCACCAGATCAGCTGGAATTTTTTCTTGCGATGAATCCGCTTCATTGGGCATAGAAGGGTTATTCTCCGGATGTTTCATATAAAAAATAGCAAATGATTATTACAGACAGGATTACTTATGCGGTTTGTTTGATTTCATCATCACCCGCGTCACGCAGGAGCATAACGGGCAAAGCGCCTTGAGTAACACACTCTTTGCTGATCACGCACGATTTGACGTTCGCTATAGATGGAAGGCGGTACATGATATCGATCATAAATTTTTCCATGATCGCACGCAGTCCGCGGGCGCCCGTTTTACGACGCATGGCCAGCGTTACAACTTCATGCAGCGCTTCTTCTTCAAATTGAAGCTCGACTTCTTCCAAGTTGAATAATTTTTGATATTGTTTGACGATGGCGTTTTTCGGCTGCGTGAGGATAGCGAACAGCGCTTCTTCGGAAAGCTCTTCGAGCGAACACAATAACGGCAGACGTCCGATAAGTTCGGGAATTAACCCAAATGACAAAAGATCATCCGGTTCCGTCATTTGCAGAACGTGGCTGATGTTGTGATGATCCTTGCTTTGAATTTCTGCGGTAAACCCGATATTCTTTTTGCCGATACGCGTTTGAATGATCTTGTCAATTCCCTCAAATGCCCCTCCGCAGATGAACAAAATATTTTTGGTGTTAATGCTGATAAGATTTTGTTCCGGATGTTTTCGGCCGCCTTTTGGAGGAACGTTGGCAACGGTACCTTCCAGAATCTTTAGCAGAGCCTGTTGAACGCCTTCACCGGAAACGTCGCGGGTGATGGACGGATTACCGCCCTTGCGTGCTATTTTATCAATTTCGTCAACATAAATAATTCCCTTTTCGGCAGCCGTGACATCATAATTGGCCGATTGTAATAAGCGTACCAGGATGTTTTCGACGTCTTCTCCGACATATCCGGCTTCCGTCAGCGTCGTTGCATCCGCGATCGTGAAAGGCACGTTCAAAAACTTTGCCAACGTTTGCGCGAGAAGCGTTTTACCGGTTCCGGTCGGGCCGATCAGAAGGATATTATTTTTTTCCAATTCGACATCGTTATCGATGTCATTCATGGAATTAATACGTTTGTAATGATTATACACCGCGACGGACAAAGATTTTTTCGCCTGATCCTGGCCGATGATATATTCGTCAAGCTTGGATTTGAGTTTTTCGGGCGTGATGTCAGCAAGCGGAACGATGGATTCCTTGGAGGAGTGCGACTTGATCATATCGAATGCATTGCGTACGCATTCGTTGCAGATGTGAACCCCATTGGGCCCGCTGATAATACTGTCTACCTCATCGGCGGACTTTCCGCAAAATGAACAATAGACTATTCGGGACATGTGGCTATGATCTTTCATAATGTACCATCTTACTAAAAACCATTCGTGTAAGCAAACGATTTATTTCTTCGCACGTACCAGAATTTCGTCAATAATACCGTATTCTTTGGCCTGAGCGGCCGACATGAAGAAATTCCTATCGGTATCTTTTTCGATTTGGTCCAACTTCTGTCCGGTTTTTTCCGTAATGATCAGATTGAGGTGCTGTTTCAGCGTCACAATCTCATTCATATATATTTCAATATCTGAAGATTGTCCCTGAGTTTCGCCCATCGGCTGATGCACCATGACCCGCGCATGAGGTAAAGCATACCTTTTGCCTTTGGTGCCGGCCATGAGAAGAATCGCGCCCATGCTCGCAGCCAATCCCATACAAGTGGTCTGCACGTCGGGTTTGATGTAGGTCATCGTGTCAAAGATCGCCAAACCTGAAGTGACGCTTCCGCCGGGGCTGTTGATATACATAATGATGTCTTTGTCGGGATCGTTGGCTTCAAGAAAAAGTAATTGTGCGATGATCAGATTGGACACCGTATCGTCGATCGGCGTTCCCAAAAAGATAATGCGTTCCATCAAAAGGCGGGAATAGATATCGTAGGATCGCTCGATCTGCCCTTTTTGTTCAACTACATACGGGAACGGGATCTGCGATGCGACGGCATTCAGATTGGAAAACTGCGTATCATCCAGTTTCGAAAATTCCTTTTGTACAAACTCTTTATGACGTTTCATGTTCTACCTTGAATTAGTTTTTAAACAATTAGATCGGACTTCTTTTCTTCCTGCGGCGCCGATAACGTGTCCGGCACTTCCTCAATAACGGAATTAGATTCCAAAAATTTCATCAGTTTTTCTTCGATCAAATAATCTTCGAAGTTTTTTTGCTCCGTCTCAGTTTTAAAATCAATATTGATCTGATCTCTGCTCACTTTATTATGTTCTGCCATGCGGTCGCGGTATGCTTCAATATCTTCCGGCGTCACCGTCATTTTTTCGGCTTCAATGATCTTTTTCCTCGCCAGCATCCACTTTACGTCTCGGATCGCCGCTGGACGATACCTGTCAATGATGTATTGATCTTCTACTTTTTGCCCTTTCAGACGCTGTTTTACCATGTCCCCGATACGCTGAATCGCATTATCCACCAGAGGTTCCGGAGATGGAATTTCGTTATTCTTAATAATCTCGTCTATGATACGTTCGTTCAACTGTTTCGCCGAATCATCTTCCCAACGTTTCTTCAAGTTCTCTTTTACATCGGCTATGAATTTTTCGAGGCTTTCAAAACCGAGGTCTTTGGCAAATTCATCATCTAGTTCCGGCAACTGCACTTCTTCGATCTTGCGCACAGTGACCGTCATGTGTTCGTGTTCTCCTTCTTTTGCTTCCGGCCCTTTCGATACGTGCAGATTGCGCGATTCACCCTGTTTCGCTCCGATCAATCCGTCGATAAAATCCTGACCGACGTACTGCGTGGTCAACGGAATCCGACGATCGGTAAACTTCTTCCCGATGATCGGCAAATCGGAATGATCAAGCATTTGAATGTCACAGGTAACAAAATTTCCGGTTGCAACGGTTTCCGCTATCTTCATCGTTGAGTAATTTTCACGAAGGCGCTCTACCGTAGAAGAAACCTCGTCGTCTTTTAGATCGTGAATTTCTTTCTGAACTTTCAAGTTCTTATAATTCGGAACTTCATACGTCGGCATGACTTCTACGGTCACATCAAACGTCATCGGCTGGTCTTTCTTGAAACTAACATTATCAATCTGCCCTATGGCGATCGCTTCGGTTTTGGTGTCCTTAATAGCTTGTTTGTAAAATTCCTCAACGATCACGGGAAGCGCTTCTGAATTGATCTGTTCACCAAATTTTTTCAATACGACGTCTCGTGGCGCTTTGCCTTTACGAAAACCTTGTATTTGGGCTTCCTCACGATACATTTCCAATGCCTCATCAAAAAACGGAAGCATTTCCGCAGCCGAAATTTCCACGTGCAATTTTCGCTGATTCGCGTCCTCGCTTACAACCTGTGCTAACAAACTTAACTCCTTCTTAATTAATAGATTAATAATTAAAAGAGTGCGGGATGAGGGACTTGAACCCACACGGTGTTACCCACCAGATCCTAAGTCTGGCGCGTCTGCCAATTTCGCCAATCCCGCATTTTTTCAAAAGGGCAAAAATATAGTTAAGTCAGGTCGGAAATTCAAGTTTTTTAATTAATATAGAGCTGAATTGGTGTTATTCAAAAATACAATTGAGGTGTTTTCTAGAAGAGAAAAAAATTGATGATTTCTAGTTGTGCTATATCCTCCAGAGAACTTTAGCTTGATAATCTTCAGTTATAACTTTATTTTAAATAAATTTTTGTCTTTACCAGATCCAACTTCTTTCGGTGAGAATATGAAACGTTTAATCATGCTGCTGTTATTTTCCATAGTGAAGATAAATTCCGTTTACGGACAAATCGGAGCGATAGCCCCTTATCATACGCAAAATAATTTTCAACTTGCATCTCCCGGGGCTATGGGCGTAGGCCTTTATGGATATGAAAATCCGGCCATGCTGAATTATCTTCATCAGCCCGATCTTATGTTCACATGGAATTCAAATGCCGGTTACGTTCAGGCGCCTTGGAATAGTCCGGATCAATGGGGCCTATTCATGGCTGTACCGCATCTTGGTTTCGGAGTCATTCACACAAAACTTCCGAATTCAGTTTCTGCCGTCAGCGATTACCGAATTTCTCTGGGATTCGGCAACAAGTCGTTTAGCAGCGGATTCGGTTACGGCTGGTCAACCGGAGACCGCAGCATTTTCAAAAGGCAAAATGTGTTCACGTCCGGCATGCTCATCCGGCCGATACGGTATGCATCGTTAGGATTGGCCGGTTCGTGGGCTACATCAGGCGGAGTGAAAGAGGGCGTTGTTGACCTCGCCATTCGTCCGTTTGGAACAGAATTGATCACGCTTTTCTCCGATTATGCCATTCAAAACAAAAAACCTTATGACAAAAGTACATGGAGCGCCGGCGCTGCGGTCGAAGCTTTGCCTGGCATACGGTTTACGGGAAGATATTTCGACAGCAAAGTATTTACGGTAGGCGTACAGATAAGTTTGGGTCATACGGGATTTAGTGCTCAATCGAATTACGATAAGTCCGGTGGACAGAATTACAGAACTTATGCCGTACGGCTCGGCGCATATGACCGAAATGTGTTGAGAAAAACCGCTCAGGAAAAGAAAAAATACGTGGAGATGAATTTGCTTGGCCCGGTACGATATCAGAAATTTTTGTGGTTTGATAAATCCAATACGCTTGCAGGGCTGCTCAAAACCATCGAAGCGGCAAAGAACGATCCTGCTGTTGCGGGCCTTGCCATCAATACTTCCGGTATGGATGTTAATCGTGAACTTTCATGGGAACTTCGCGAAAAACTGAAAGATTTTAAAACCTCCGGAAAACATGTGATCGTGTATATAGACCGTGGAGGTATTATCGAATATCATTTTGCATCGATCGCCGACAAGATCGTTATGGACCCCGCGGGAATAATCGCCCTTGAAGGATTCATTATGGGGCGAACATTTCTGAGAGGTACGTTAGAGAAACTCGGTATCGGGTATGACGAATGGCGTTTTTTCAAATACAAGTCGGCGAACGAAACGCTCACGCGTGATAGTATGTCCGAAGGCGACCGCGAGCAGCGCCAGAAATTAATGAACGATCTGTATGAGCTTATCAAATCCGAAATTTGCGATTCTCGGAAGATCGCGCCGGAAAAATTTGACGAGTTAGTAAACGAATCATTCCTATTCATGCCCAAAGAAGCTTTGTCGATCGGCCTGGTTGATGCCCTTGGACGTTGGGACGAAGTTAAAAATATGATCAAAAAAATCGAAGGCGAAGAAAAAACGTTCATGCGATCACGCATGCTCGAAGCCTTCATGTTGCCAAAGGATAATTACTGGGGTGAGAAACCGCAGATCGCAGTCATTTATGCGCTTGGCGAATGTGCGATGGATCAGGGAATTAAAGCGCGGAAATTAGTGAAAGTAATTGAGAAAGCCGCTAAGGACGCGCGGGTCAAAGCAATTGTATTTCGCGTAGATTCTCCCGGCGGTGACGGCATGGCATCGGACATTGTGGCCGAGGCTTTGCGCAACGCTAAATCAAAAAAGCCGGTGATCGTTTCACAAGGGTTTGTTGCCGCGTCGGGCGGGTACTGGCTCTCCATGTATGCCGATACGATTGTCGCCGCGCCGCAAACTATCACAGGCTCCATCGGCGTCATCGGCGGATGGCTTTATAATAACGGCTTCAAAGAAAAACTAGGCATGACCACCGATTTTGTAAAAGTTGGAAAACACGCCGACCTCGGATTTGGATTTAGGATGCCGTTTATCGGGCTCGGCCTTCCCGACCGCAACATGACGTCGGAGGAACGAGCCAAAGCGGAATATTTTATCACTTCATTTTACAAAGAATTTGTCACCAAAGTTGCGGACGGACGAAAAAGATCGTATGACGATATCCATGCGATCGCCCAAGGGCGCGTTTGGTCGGGTGTTGACGGGAAACGGAACGGGCTGGTTGACGTGCTCGGCGGATTAGAAACGGCAATTCAAATTGCCAAAGACCGTGCAGGACTTACGAAAGAGTCTGTTCAAATCATCGAAATGCCGAAACCGGATGTTTTTGATCCGAATATATTCATGCCAAAACTTTTTGGCGTCGAATTCCAAAAGGATAAAGTGATCGAGCACATAAAATTCCGTCTCGATCATAACGGCGAACCGATGCCGATCATGCCGCTGGAGGACACGGAATTATGATGCTAAGCATAGTTTTATAATGAGCAATAGGCAGAACATATTATCGGAAGCGAAGGCCTTTCTAAATCAACAGGAAGAACTGTACGGCAGCGAAGTAGTGATCGAAAGAAAGTCACTTCTTCCAAATACTCAACCGAAAGCGGATGTGAAGAAAAAAACAAAAAAAGATCATTCCACTGTTGGCGAACCGGGAACTATGAAATATGATTCAATACCAAGCCTGGACGAATTAAAAAAATCTGTTTCTGCATGCACAAAATGTTCGTTATGTAAAACCCGAACTCAAACCGTGTTCGGATCCGGTAGTACAAAAGCTGCCATTCTCTTTGTTGGCGAAGCGCCCGGCGCAGACGAAGATGCGCAGGGATTGCCATTCGTCGGACGCGCAGGACAGTTGCTTACGAAAATGATCGAAGAGCCTCGTTCGTTGGGCCTGCCGCGCAGTGAGGTATATATAGCCAATATACTCAAGTGCCGCCCTCCGGAAAACCGCAAACCTCAATCTCAGGAAATAACTCAGTGCGAACCGTATCTTATCGCGCAAATTGAAAATATCAAACCACGGATCATTTGCGCGCTCGGCGCGACCGCGGCAAATACCCTTCTGAATAATACATTATCCATGGGCGCGATGCGCGGGCAGACCTATGATTATCACGGGACACCGTTGCTAGTAACCTATCATCCGGCGGCGCTTTTGCGTAATCCTAACTGGAAACAACCCGCCTGGGAAGATATGCTGCGCCTCCGCGCGATATTCGAGGAGACAAAAGCCTAATGGCGCGACAGGAGAAAGGGATTCCCTATCAGACGGTGCTGAAGAATATAAAAAAAGGGGACATCGGTTCTACTTATTTGTTCTACGGCGACGATTTATTTTTGGCCGACGATCTAATTGATACGATTATTTTCAAGGTCTTTAATGCCGAAAAGGACGATTTTAATCTGCACATATTTTACGGAAAAGAATCCCGTGGTGAAGACATTCTGAACGCGGCGATGAGCTTTCCCATTATGGCAGAGAAGAAAGTAATTATCCTAAAGGACATTGAGCAACTTGATAAGAACAGCGTCGAATCGCTGACGGACTATTTCAAAAATCCGCACGATTCCACCATCTTTGTTGCGGTAAGCGGGAAAGCCGATTTTCGTAAAAATCCTTTTAAGATACTTGAACAGAAAGCCGTGTGCGTTAAACTCGAGAAACTCAATGACCGAGACATACCGGACTGGATCGAAGCCGGCGTGATGCAAAAGGAAAAAAAAATCGAGCCGCGTGCCGCCATGTTGATGGCCGCGCGCAGCGATGTCTCTATGCGCGATCTGTACAACCAGATTGAGAAATTGTGTACCTATATCGGCGTTCGCGATACGATCAACGAAGAAGATATCGAGTCCGTGATCGGCATTTCGCGTCAGTACAATATTTTTGAATTATCCAATGCCATCGGCATGAAAGACGCGGCTCGCGCTATTTCCATTTTTAATCAAATGTATTATGTCGGCGAGCAGCCTGTGGGCATGATCGTGATGCTGCACAGGCAGTTTATTCTACTTTGGCAGATCTGCGATAAACGCGAAGCCGGACGTCCATTTAAGGAAATTGAAAATTACATGATGACGAACTACCGCATTTATCCCAACTTTTTTCAAAATGATTATTGGCCGCAGGCGCAGAATTATTCGACATCCGAAATACAAAGTTGTTTTTCTTATCTCCTCGATGCGGATGTTCAATTGAAATCCAGTTCCGTTAAGAACGATTTGATTATGCAGAAACTTATTTTCCAGCTTATCCGTGGAAACGCCACATGAGGTCAGACGAACCTAAATCCAAAGGCGTGATAAAAAAAGAGAACTTGCGCGAACTCGTTCGCACGCCGCATCTCGTCAAACGGGCGCTTAAAAGTTATCAAAAACTGGCGGATGAAGTCGTAATTAAAAAATTTCAGCAAGGCGACCTTGTGGCGTTTGACGTGATCGTTGCGCGGTATAAAGAACAATTGATCAATTATGTCTACACATTTGTTGGCGACAAATCCGACGCGGAAGATATCGTTCAGGATACGTTTGTAAAAATTTACCGTTTCCGGCAATCGTATAAAAATATTGCCAAGTTTTCAACATGGATCTATACCGTCGCTGGGAATCTGGCCAAAAGCGAATTGCGCAAACGCAAACGCCAGCAATTATATCCGATCTCCAGTTTAAATAATGGAGATAAGGAATTTGAAGCTGTGGAAACGCGAATCAATTCCGATGAAATGACCGATTCCGCCGTAAAAAAAGAACTGATCAAAAAAGCGATACGAACACTGCCGGACCATTATCAGTTGGTGATTCGAATGCGCGAGATTGATAATATGTCCTATGAAGAAATCGCCGAAGTGACCAGACTTCCGCTCGGGACGGTGCGCTCTCGCATCAGCCGCGCGCGGATCCGTTTGCAGAACAAATTAAAATATCTTGTTGAAAAATAATTTATTGAAAGCATGTACTTTGAAAACATCAAAAAAGCGGTTTTCACACGTCGATCCAAAAGGCAAAGCGAGTATGGTAAACGTGACTTCCAAGAAAGAAACGTTTCGAACCGCCATTGCCCATGCCCGCATTACGATGAACGCCGTCGCTTTTTCGCAAGTAATGGAAAATAAAAATAAAAAGGGGGACGTTCTCAGTGCGGCAAATCTGGCGGGAATAATGGCCGCAAAAAAAACTTCCGAACTTATTCCTCTTTGTCATCCGCTGAACCTGTCACACGTTGAATTAAAATTTCTTCCTGATAATGGTTCCTGCAGCATTGAAATCATTGCCGTTTGTGAACTTAGCGGAAAAACCGGCGTCGAAATGGAAGCGCTGACGGCGGTAACCGTTGCTGCATTGACATTATATGATATGTGCAAGGCCGTTGATAAACGTATCGAAATTTCTGATATCTATTTAATGAAAAAAACCGGCGGGCGAAGCGGCGTGTATTATCGCAAAAGCAAGTAAGGGACTATTAATTGAATTTTTTACAGTCGTTTTGTTTTCTTTTTTTTATAAACTCTGTTGTATGTCTATTCGCTCAGGAAAAATTCCTGGGTGAACAATATGCGTACAAACTAACTTATTTAAGCATCCCTGCTGTAAATATTTACCTATCCGTTCCTGAAACCCTCAATGTCGACGGGAAAAAAACATTCCATCTCTTGGCAATTGCGCGTACTAGTTCGCTGTTCTCAACTTTTTATACGCTTGAAAACCGCTACCATACATATATTGACCAGGAAACCGGCCTCCCGGTAAAATTTAACAAAACCATTCGTCAGCGCACGCTGGAACAGCAAGGCCAAATTTCTTATGATCAGGCAAACCGGCAGGCTGTGTATGACGGCGGCCGGTTTACTTCCGAAGTAAAAATGTCCATACAGGAAAATACGCATAATCTTTTTTCAATGATCTTTTTTTTGCGGCGGGATAAATTACAAGTTGGTCAGAAATTTAATTTCAATCTGGATGTGGAGTCGGAGCCCTGGAACGTTGGAACGTATGTTGAAGCGAAAGAAAAAGTCAATGTAGCTGATTCAACATATGATGCATACAAAGTTTCATTTCAGTTTATCCCAACCAAGGAAGAATTTAAGCGAAAACACACAGATATTCTCACTCGCCGTGTTGCCACCAGCAAAACCCGTCTCTATTTTTGGATCGGCGCAGAGCCGCCGTTTCCATTCCTCAAAGTGGAATTCGAAATGTCCCCTTTTAGCGCCTACACCACGATGGTCAAAAATTAAAGATTTGTTTAGTTAAAATGTTTCTCAACTGCTGAAAATTCGGTCCATAAACTTGTAATACGCTTTTTCATTTACAGGACATATTTCCGTCATCGTCGACAGCGCGATATCATAATTAAAAAAAGATTTGTTGGCGCTGAGTTTAAGATAATCTTCCTTAAACTGCCATTCCTTGTGAAGCACCGGATCCATTTCTTTCGGAAGTTTATTGACATACAAATCAATCAAACTGTGCCCGTAACAGGGGCAGGCATGATACTCTTTGTTGACCTTATTCAGGTGATTAAGTATAGCTTGTTTATCCAGCACGTACACATGCCCTACCCGTTTACCGAAGCTGTACCAGACTTTTGATGAGAATTGGTAATGAGTAAACAGCGGATCCCGCCAGCGAAACTCGATGCAGCGGTCATAACATCCCAAAAAATCGGGATAATGGCTCATCTTATTCACTCCGCAGTAATCGGCAGAATTAAGCGTCTTACGGTGTCCCCAATATTGTTTGTAGGATGTATACCAAATCTCAAAATCATTTTTTGCAATATCGTCGCCTTTGAAATTCAATTTTGTGTTTTTCCACATCCCGACGATGTCGTAGATCTCCAGAAATTTTGGAAAATCCGTTTTGAAATAAATTGCACGGTAGAATGTCACTCCGCGTTCGTCTACGAGTTCCGCATAATACGCGTTTTTTTGAGCCAACTCCAGCGCGGCGTCCAGTTTAGGCGAGTGAACCAGTTCAAATTCCACTACCAAGTACCATCCGCGGTCAACCCAGCGTAACGATTCCTCCGGCTTTTCATTGGCTGCCGTTTCCTTTTTTTGAAGTGATGTTTTTTTCATATTCAAACTCAAAAAAGAAGGCTACTCCTGATTCAGGAATAGCCTTTGAAAGCAAAATTAGATGTTAAAATTATTTCGAGCCTGTCGGTAATTGCAGGGTCATTCCCACAAACGGGGTCACATAACGTTTAGCTTTGAAGCCGTCGTTATTCTTATTTTCAACAAAAGTCCACTTATAGTCCACTCCTGCCTGAACAACGAACGGACCCGTTTGATAAGCTTGATACGCCAGAATCATGTGCGCAATGGAGCGCTGATCCAATTTGAACGCGTCGCCCAATTTATCCAGATTGGATTTATCATACGTTCCGCTGATGGTAACCTTTGGAATCAAATCCGGCGCCGCCATTCCTAAATGCACAATCGCGCCGTCGGTGCTTTTTAGTTTGTCCGGAATGGACATTCCGCCGATCACCTGAATCTTTCCGATCAGGTTAGCCAAGAGTTCGCCATACGTTCCCTGAACGCCTTTTGACGCGACCAAACCGAGCGCTTTGGGGGAACCGTTTAATTTGCCGATTTCATAAGTTGCATCAAAATATTGCGGCAGGAAATTGTCGCTGTAAAAACGTCTCTCGATCTTTGCGTTCAGTGTGAACACATCGGCGACGAAATTAAATTTGAAATTCACGCCCATCGCGAATCCTTTACCGCCGCCGTAGGAAGAGTTTAATGTATCCTCAGCGTATTGGGCCAGCTTATCGTTTTTTAATATTGCGGCATACTCCATATAGGGAGTGATTTTGAGAAATGAGGTCTCGACCACGCTCACGCCTACGTCTGCGCCAACTTCGGTAATGTTATACAACGCGTCCTTATCCCGGTCGGTGATGTAGGTGACGCCGAATTCCGTCGTTTTCAAAATAGGCATATCGGTTGTTTTGAGGGGACGCACGTACGGACGCATACCAAAAACGGCAAATCGATTGAAATCACTGTAGACTGCCTCCAAGCCAAAACGTAAATCGTAGTTCAGGTCAATATTGGCGCCGATTTTTCTTTTATCAAAACTGACTGCATTGGTAAAATTATACATGATCAATCCGTAGCCGAGCGATGTGCCGGTGATATCTCCGATACGAACGTACACGGGATCTTCGTGTTTGACTCCATAACGAACGTAACGAATCACGCGTAAGGCGCCGATACCGCCTTGGTATTCGTCTTTACGAAATTTACCGTCCGTACTGAATGTCAGCGGTACGTCCAATCCAACGCCGAATTTCCCAAAGGCCAACTCGGGCTGTAATCGCATGCTTATGTAAGTTTTTCCTCCAATGATTGTCGTCCCGATCGGTACTGTCACCTGATTTCCACCCATATTCTCACCAAATCCCTGCGCATGTAATGAGAAACCAAATAAA
The DNA here is from genome assembly GCA_008933615.1 of bacterium. NCBI lineage: Bacteria > bacterium. The sequence continues at coordinate 38,915 of WBUR01000014.1, forward strand.
AACAACATCGCAAACGCAATAAAACCTGAACATTTGAACATAATTCCTCCCAAAATTAATTATTCAATAAGCCGTATACATGACCAATTGACGGTAAAGGTAAAATGATAGCCCCATAAAAGCAATAAATTTTAAATAGTTAAACGCTTGTCTTGTTTTTTTGTACAATATCATGACGAATTTATTATGGGCCCCCGCGTTACAAGAACAACGGCTAAACATTGTAAGTATAGGTTTTGTGGGCTATTAAATATCTTGACTATCGTTGGTTAATTATCTATATTTTTTTTACGTAGTTAGGTATCTTTATTGTTCTATATGACATAAAGATGATCGATTTTTTGAATTTACGTTCTGCTGTTTTATTCCGCAGGCGCACTCCGGAGCATATATGAAGAATAATTTTTCAAGCCGTGTCCAGCTTGTTGTAAAACTTTCTCAAGAAGAAGCGATTCGGCTAGGGCACGATTATATCGGAACGGAACATCTGTTGCTGGGTTTGATCCGTGAGGGTGAAGGGGTTGCGGTAAAAGTTCTAAAGAACTTAGGCGTTGAACTTGAAAAACTTAAGCGCACTATTGAAGACATGGTTAAGCCGACAACGGAAAACACCATCATTGGAAATCCGCCGTTAACCAAACGCGCCGAAAAAATTCTGAAGTCAACGTATCTCGAGGCCAAAAATTATAAATCCGATGTGATCGGCACCGAACACTTACTGCTGTCTCTCGTAAAAGAAAAAGATTGTCTGGCCGCGCAAGTATTGAGCATGTTCAATATTGATTACGAAACTATCAAAAGGGAGTTGACGAATATTATGAGTGGTACATTTACACCAAGTAGTTCCACTAATAAAAAAACAGAACCGCGCAAAAGCAAAACTCCCGCGCTGGATCATTTCGGACGCGATCTGACGCAATATGCCGAAGAAGGAAAACTCGATCCGATCATCGGCCGTGAAGGTGAAATCGAACGCGTGGCTCAGATATTATCCCGCCGCAAGAAAAATAATCCTGTTCTCATCGGCGAACCGGGCGTCGGCAAAACAGCGATCGCAGAGGGGTTGGCTTTGCGCATTGTCCAGAAGAAAGTTCCCCGCGTGCTTCACGGGAAACGTGTGGTAACCCTTGACGTCGGCGCTCTCGTTGCCGGTACTAAATACCGCGGACAATTCGAGGAACGCGTCAAAGCGATCATGACGGAATTGGAAAAAACGGACGATGTTATTTTGTTCATAGACGAACTCCATACCATCGTCGGCGCGGGCGGCGCAAGCGGCTCACTTGACGCCTCGAATATGTTCAAACCGGCGCTTTCTCGCGGCGAACTGCAATGCATCGGCGCGACGACGCTCGACGAATACCGTCAGTATATTGAAAAAGACGGGGCATTAGAACGCCGTTTTCAAAAAGTGATTATTGATCCGCCGACCGTTGAAGAGACGATTGAAATTCTGCGGCAGATCAAATCTAAATATGAAGAACATCACCATGTTCAGTACACGGACGAAGCGCTCGTTCAGGCAGTCAAACTTTCTGATCGATATATCACCGACCGGTATCTGCCGGATAAGGCCATTGATGTAATGGACGAAGCGGGCTCACGTACGCATATTATGAATATTGTTGTTCCTCAGCGTATTCTCGATATTGAGACCGAGATCGAAAAAGTAAGGATCGAAAAAGATTCCGTTATCAAGAACCAAAAATTTGAAAAAGCCGCCGAATTACGCGATGTGGAGAAAAAACTAAACGAACAATTGCGCGCCGCGAAAGAAGACTGGGAAAAGCGCGAAGAAAATCAGGTTGTAGAAGTCGGCGAAGAACAGATCGCGCATGTGGTTTCGATGATGACCAGTATTCCCGTCAGCCGCGTGGCGCAATCCGAATCGGATAAATTACTGCGCATGGATGAAGTTTTGAAGAAACGTATCATTGCGCAAGACGAAGCTATCCAGTCCGTTACGCGCGCAATCCGCAGAACCCGCGCCGGATTAAAAGACCCCAATCGCCCTATAGGTTCGTTCATTTTCTTAGGGCCAACCGGCGTCGGCAAAACGCAATTTGCAAAAGAACTTGCCCATTATTTATTTGAAAGCCAGGATGCGCTAGTTCGCATCGACATGTCGGAATACATGGAAAAATTCTCCGTGAGCCGCTTGGTCGGCCCGCCCCCAGGATATGTCGGTTACGAAGAAGGCGGCCAGCTCACCGAAAAAATTCGCCGTAAGCCGTACAGCGTGGTACTTCTTGACGAAATAGAAAAGGCGCATCCGGACGTGTTCAATATTCTTCTCCAAGTTCTGGACGACGGCATCCTGACGGACAGTTTAGGCCGCAAGGTCAGCTTTAAAAATGTCGTGATAATCATGACGTCCAATATCGGCGCACGGGATATGAATAAGACCGGCGCATTCGGCTTCTCTGCAAAAAATGAAAGTGAAGATGAATATACCCGGATGAAATCCAAGGTGGAAGAATCGGCAAAAAAATTATTCAATCCGGAATTTATTAACCGAATCGACGAAATCATTGTATTCAAGTCGCTCGACAAAGAAGCCGTGCTGAAGATCATTGACGTATCTATGAGTGAAGTCGAACAAAAACTTAAAGAGCGCAATCTTCTGATCACGCTGACTAAAGAGGCGAAAGAATTTATTGCCGATAAAGGTTTTGATCCTGTATATGGCGCGCGGCCATTGCGCAGGGCTATTCAGAAATATCTAGAAGATCCCGTCGCAGAAGATTTATTAAAAGGAGTCTTTACGGACGGAAGCCATATTTCAGTCGAGTTAAAAGGGGAAGAACTCGAATTTAGTGAAGCGGTGGACGAGCCGGCGCCGGACGAATTAAAGTAACCAACATTAAGGGACCGCATATATGTTCTTCGGAAAAAATAAGAAAAGACGAGAAGGCGCACTGGATGACGCATCGATTATGGAATCGATTAAGACACTCGTGGTAAATGACGGCGTTACCGTTGACCGTATTAATTGGGACGGCTCAACCAGCACGGTTTCCGGCCGCGTCAGCCATGTGAGCAGTAATAATGACCTCTTCGGTGTTGTGGATGAGGGTTCCGGCGAGTCGATGGAATTCTCGGTCGAAGACGGAGACATTGCACATATCAAGCGCATTGCCATCAGTATCGATATCGACGAAACGCAAACGGAAAGTTATATGTCCATCGATGCGATCGTAGAAATCCTTGAAGCCCTTGATCACAGCGACACGATATCCGTATCGTATTATGATCCCTACAAAGGAAAAGGCGTGTCAAAGAAGGGCATTATCACGCTGAAAGACGAATACAACAAAGTGTTTGCCATCGAATACACCACGCCGGAAGGTGAAAAAGAAGAAAAACACTTTGATCTGAATGAAGATAAGATCATCGATATTATTATAAATTGAGTTTTTTTTATATAATAAAAGCCTGCTGTTAATCTGAACAGCAGGCTTTTTTTGTTACTAATTATAAGCGTTTGAAATCCGTACTTCTACTTATGACTCGTGGTGATAGTTTCCAATCCATGCGCATTAGGCCCCATCTCATTCCGGCGAAGTAAGAAGGCAAATAATAATCCGAAGAACCCAAGACACGAAAATATCAACATACCGAGAGTGTAGCCTCCCGGATTTGCCGCTCCGGCGCCTGAAAAGTCATTTGCCCAACCTATCATAAGATTAAAACCCGCCAATCCGATATTCTGGATCAAGGTCATGAGGCCATATGCCGTTCCGAGTTTCGATTGGTCTACGATGTACGCAACCGAGGGCCACATCACTGCCGGGATCAGCGAAAATGCAATGCCCATCATAGCCATCGGGACGTATAATGACACATGCGTGTAAGCCATGATCAGGTAGACCGGAATTAATAAGAGCGATCCAAACATCATAAACAGCGCCCGTTTGCCGACTTTGTCCACCAACAGGCCAAACAAGGGCGTTGCGATCATGGCAAATAAAGTAAGCATGCTGGAAAGAAATCCGCCCAATTCCCGTGTGGTTCCGTGCGCATCCATAAAGAATTTAACGGCAAACGTCTGAAACGGAAAAATTCCGGAATAAAACGTAATGCAAAGCGCGACAATGAACCAATAGGAAGTGCTGAATTTAAAAAGGTCGGCGAATACCAGTTTATCCGTTGCCCCTGCCTCGCCCAAAGAATAATCTTTTTCCGATTTGACTTCCATGATCCAATATAACAAAGCGCCTACCACACAAAACACGCCGAAGAAAACGGAAATGATCAGCGGCCATTGCCAACTCGAATAATAATCCGACGCCCATGACGGAGAATTCAACGCGGCAAACGAACCCATACGTGCAATGGTCAGATTAACGCCAAACGCAAAACTGAGTTCTTTTCCTTTAAACCATTTCGCAATCGCGGTAGTAACGGCTACGATGAGTGATTCCGCGCCAAGGCCGAATACAAGCCGCCCTGACGCCATGATCCAAAGTTCCCCCGACACCGCGGTGATCACGGCGCCCAGAAGACACAGAACGGCGAACAAGAAAGTCGCTTTGCGCGTGCCGATGCGGTCAATGATCACGCCGCCGATCAATACCATAAAAATGTTTGGAATACTGTAAATCGCCTGCAGCAAACCGATATCGGAGTCTGAAAACCCGAGTTGACTACTTAAGAGGTCGGCCAACGGGCTGATGCAATCGTAGACGTAATAGTTGCCAAACATCGCCAGGCTGATAAACACCAGAACAGCCCAACGGAAAAGGCGCGGCGGTAACGGTTTTTCTGTTTGTTTTTTTAATTCAGAGGTCATGAATTCCTTTTTGGCTAACTTGTTAACGCGCGTTCTTCAATATGGCGAGTAAAAAATTCCAGAATTTCTCGACGGTATCGATATATATTTTCTCATCCGGTGAATGAACGCCTTCCAACGTCGGGCCGAAAGAGATCATGTCCATCCCGGGATATTTCTCACCGATGATACCGCATTCCAAACCTGCATGAATGGCTTTGACTAAAACCTCTTTGCCGTACAGCGATTGGTAGGTTGCTTTAGCCGTTTTCAGGATTTCAGAATTCAGGTTAGGCTTCCATCCCGGATACCCTTCCTGCGTTTCATGTTCCGCGCCGGCAAGATCAAAAATATTTCTTACCGTTTCGCATATTTCATTGATTTCCGATGCAACGGAGCTCCTCTGGCTGGTGATGATGCTTACTTTTTTTCCTTTGGTTTCAATGATGGCAACATTGGTTGATGTTTCTATTAATCCGGGAATATCCGCGCTCATCTTGGTCACGCCGTGCGGCAGCGCTGAAAGCGTTTGCAGAATTTTCTTCTGGTACCCTTTTTTTAATACTTTCGCTTTTTTCGATTTGATCTCGGAAAGTGTGATGGACAGATCCGGATCGACGGTTGCCATTTCCGGCTTGATCACTTCACAAAAATGCGCGACAATCTTTTTAGCTTCGTCAACGGCCTTTTTCGGGATCGCTACGACGGCATCGGCTTCACGCGGAATCGCATTGCTTTTATTGCCGCCCTGAATGAACGACATTCTCGCGCCGATATCTGTCAAAGCCAATAACACGCGCGTTATTACTTTAAGTGAATTTCCTCTTCCTTTGTCAATTTCCAATCCTGAATGTCCGCCGCGCAGGCCTCTGACTTTGAGATCAAAAAACTGCACATTGGCAGGCGTGTTGTCAAATTCCACTTTCCATGTTCCGACCGTATTCTTACCGCCGGAACACCCGACATATACGGCGCCTTCTTCTTCGGAATCCAAATTCATCAGCGTCTTACTTTCAAGAAAGCCGGGGCCGAGATTGTTCGCGCCCGTCAAACCCGTTTCTTCATCAACCGTAAACAAAAATTCCAACGGGCCGTGTTCGAGCGTTCGATCTTCCATGATCGCAAGATGGGTTGCTACGGCAATACCGTTATCTGCGCCGAGGGTTGTACCGTTAGCCATGAGCGCATTGCCCTTGCGAACGAGTTCGATCGGGTCTTTCAGAAAATCATGGACTTTATCCGAATTTTTTTCCGGCACCATATCTAAATGCCCTTGTAATGCAATGCTCTTAACGTTTTCCCGGCCGGAAGTCGCGGGCTTTTTCACGACTACGTTCCCGAAAGAATCCGTTTTAGCCGCGAGACCGAGTTTTTTTGCCGTATCGACAACGTACTTGGTCATCGCTTCTTCATGCTTTGACGGACGAGGTATGCGGGAAATTTCTGCAAAATATTTCCAAACCAGTTCCGGTTTTAAACCTTCAATTGCTGCTGACATATTTTATTCCTTTAGTTATAATGATAATTAAGGTGCTCAGGTTACGGAGGATACAAGTTCTTGCCACGAAGTCACTAAGGCACAAAGTATTTTATAAAGAAAACTATAGGCTTCGTGGAAGCTTCGTGGCTTTATGTCTTTGTGGCATTCATTCTTTCCACATAACAACTTTTATTTATTTCGGATGATTAAGCGTTATGAATTTTTCCCTTTGAAGCATGTGGATAAACTTCCCGACTCTTTCATATACCGGTTCGACCGAATCTCCAAAGTGTGTTTTCATCTTGTCGCCAATAGCCATCACCGTGGCATTGCCGTCCGCTTGATTCCATACGAAACTGCCGAAGGTGTCCAGCTTAAGCCGAAAATGTTTTTTGGCAAGCAAGGGCTCAAAGTATTTTACGGTAAATCGGTTCTTGAATTTAGGAATCAATAAAACCACCAGCTGATTTTCATCGAACTCCCATTGAACGTTACGCGTCGGCGTAAGTTCCAGCAAATTTGTTTTTTCTTGTGATTCTGTCATAACCTATAAAAAGAATTGCTACGCGCCTGAATTTGCATTCAGACACGTAGCAAAATAATTATAAAAATATATTCATTAAATTATGAAGTACTAAAATACGGCCGAAGGTGGCGCAGGTTCATCCGGTTTACCTGCATTCTTTATCGGAATCTGAATAAGTATGAATGTAATAAACGCAAACACAGCCAGACTGGTAATAAATGACGGCTGCTGGAATATCGCAAACAGCGGAATTTCGAGAAACGCGAGCGTCGCAAAGACCAGCCCAACCAGCGCCTCTCCTGCAATGAGTCCTGCAGCGAGCAATACGCCCGTATTTTCAACGCGCGCTTTCTGCGCGTCGTTATGGTTTCTCTTCACGTTAAACTTTTCCACGCCGCCTTTGATAAGGCCGCCGATGAAAATCGCAAACGTTGTTTCCAATGGCAGATACATACCGACGCTGACCAGCATCGGGCTTTTGACCTGCATCAGAATGAACGCAGCGCCCATAAGCATACCGACGATGATCAACGGCCAAGCCATATCACCGCGAACGATTCCCTGCGACAGCAGAGCCATCAAACTTGCCTGAGGAGCGGGTAATTTAGCGCCGCCAAATCCGCCTTCATATGGCGGATCGGCCATTCTTCCGGCATTAATATCGCCTTGCTGTAACACAACCAACGGCAGGAACATTACAAACGAAGAAAGAAGAACGCCCAAGAGGTCGCCCATCTGCATTTTCCATGGCGTGCCGCCGAGGATGTGCCCCACCTTGAGATCCTGCAACATTTCGCCTGCAACGGCTGCAGATACGCAAACGACTGCCGCAACGCCCAACACGGCTGCAACGCCGGTCATGCCTTTCATTCCGAGCGCGACCATCAGGATCGCGGCAACCAGCAGTGTGGATAATGTCAATCCGCTAATCGGATTATTGCTGGAACCGATAATTCCAACTAAATAACCTGACACGGCGGCAAAGAAGAATCCGGCAACGATCATAACAACCGTTGCGACTAATGCGGCAACAACATCTTGTGCAAAATAATAATAAATGAAAAAGGTCGCAACCGCGGAGGCTAATATTCCAAAAATGATCCAGTTAAATTTAATGTCCTGTTCAGTACGGATCGCCGTTTGTCCGCCGGTGGCCGCCTTTTTCACGTCGCTGACGGAACGTTTAATACCGGTGATAAGGCTGTTACGCATTCTAAACAGCGTATAACCGGCGCCGACCAACATGCCGCCGATCGCAATCGGACGAACGATAAATTTCCAAACATTGGTTGACATCGTGATCCAGGAAGCTTCGTCCGGCAATTGACCCGCCTGAAATAACGCAGGCATAAGTGACGGAGCCAAAAAGTAGGTAATGATCGGAACCAGAAGCCCCCATGCAAGTAGTCCGCCGCTGAAGTTAAGCGATGCGAGTTTCGGCCCTATGATATATCCCACGCCGATGTATGCCGGGCTTACGCCGGGCGAACTCAATACCATACCGCCCTCTGCAGTGGCATTTCCGCTCGCGCGCAAAGGTATCGCCGTCTTAGCGAAAGAAAGAAAGTGTTCCCACGACGTAGCAAAAAACTTCAGTTGTCCCAAAACCTGGACAAGCGCGCCGACACCCATGGCGCCAAAAAGAAACTTCGCGCCGGTGCCGCCGCTGCGGCCCGCTTTGTGAATTTCCGCCGCTGCAACTGATTCCGGAAATGGCAGCTCCACATCCTCCACCATGACCCGGCGCAGCAGTGCAACAAACATAATACCTAGTACACCGCCTGCAAACATAATCGCGGAAGCAATCAGGTAATTTTGAACGGTGTCAAATTCCAGCCAGATACCTGCAATAAAAAATGCCGGGATCGTAAAAATTGCTCCAGCCGCAATCGATTCACCGATCGATCCTACGGTTCGGGCAAAGTTTTCTTCTAAGATCGTTCCTTTCATAATACGCAGAAGGGCCATACCGATAACGGCCGCGGGATACGTTGCCGCGATCGTCATGCCGGCCTTCAGACCGAGATAGGCATTTGCCGCGCCCAAAACAACGCTCATCACCAGACCGATGATCAACGCGCGCAGTGTAAACTCCGCCATCGAAGTTTCCGCTGCGACAAATGGTTTAAATTTGACTCCCTGCCCTCCCGATGATTGACTATCAGACATGTTCATCTCCTTCAATTAGATTGGTATTTTGTTGCAAATTTTCATTACTGGAATAACCCAGAGGCGGGTTGTTTAATGCAGTAATCAACAAGAAATGAGATTTTGAAAAGTCGGTCAAAAATATAGAGACTGAAGTCTTGAAAGTCAATTTTTTTTTAGGGTTAAAACGTTTGTGTAAATAATAGTGACACCCGCGGTATCTCAAAAATGATTGATTTTATAATTAAATATAAATAAAATGCGGTTAATCCGGGACGAATTCAATTGAGTTAGAATAATGTTATGGAAAAACCAAAAATATTGATCGTTGACGACGAAGTCGAAATTCTAAAAGTTCTTGTCAAAACGCTGGAAGACGATTATGAAGTGGTCACGACCGCGCGCGCCAAAGAAGCCTTGGACTTGATCGACGATGCAGTGCAGGTCATTCTTTCGGACCAACGTATGCCGGAGATGACGGGATCGGAGTTTTTTAAAAGTGTTCGAGAGAAGCATCCGAACGTCGTGCGGATCATTATGTCCGGTTATTCGGATATGAACGCGCTGATCAGTTCGGTGAATGACGGCGAAATATTCCGTTATATCAGCAAGCCGTGGGAGCTTCAGGATCTGCTTGACACACTCCAACTGGCCGTAGCAAAGTATAAAGAGAACATATCCCATGCTAAACTCGTCGACGAAAACAAACACCTCATTGAACGTAACCGCGAAGTAGCTAACCGGCTCACACAAACCATGGAAGAACTCAAACGGGTTCAAACACAACTCGAACAGTTGAATAAAAAAACTTGACCACGTTTTTTCCCACCATTAGAGTATGAAAACACCTCAAATTCTGGTCAGCGATGATCAAGGAAATATTTTTGATCTTCCGAATTACCGGATGGCGGGACGAAGCGCGCGCGACACAGTTGAAATTGATCCAAACGGATTGATCGAATTACCGCAGGGATCGCAATTGTTTTTTCTGCCCGGACGAAAGGCCGTCGGATACCATTCCAAGACCAGACGTAAAACGGTGATTGACGATCACTTCGCCGTTGCGGCCTATATTCCGCCGTCGTACACTCATTTTCTTATGGCCGCGTATGTGATGACTCCGGAAGCTCCGCGTCTTCCGCTTCACTCCTATACCGCCGTGGGTTGGCTCAACGGAAAATTTTATGTTCCGGCCGTTCATGTCGACCAAGACATCAAACAGCTCCCAACGTCGTTTGATGATGACGATGTGAAAGAAAAAGTAAATAATACCATTCGTTCATTTCCAGGCAACCGGCTTATCGCCCATCATGGGCGGGTGTGTGCGATCGAATACGGATGTCCCAATGCCAAAAATTTTTTTCTTAACCGGTGGGAAGCGCCTATTGCCGTCGCATCGGCATGTAATGCAAATTGCATCGGATGTATTTCCTTCCAGCCGAAGGAATCCGTTTCATCTCCGCAGCAACGTCTCAATTTTGTTCCGACCGTGGAAGAGATCGTCGAGTTAGCTGTACCTCATCTTGAGACAGCCGAGAGGGCGATCATTAGTTTCGGCCAGGGTTGTGAAGGCGAACCTTTGCTTCAGGGCGCGCTGATAGAAAAATCCATTCGTGAAATTCGTAAACAAACTGCGCGGGGCATTCTGCATATCAATACCAACGGCAGCAAGCCGGATGTGATCGAACGGCTGTTCGAAGCCGGGCTGGACAGCATTCGCGTCAGCACGAATAGCGCGCAGGCGGAATTATACCATCGTTATTACAAACCCAATAATTACCGTTTCGAAGACATAGTAACGTCCCTTAAAGCTGCGCGTTCATCCGGCAAATTTGCATCCATTAATTATTTTGTTTTTCCAGGCATCACGGACAGTGAAAAAGAATCGGATGCGCTTTTGAATTTAATAAACCGGACGCAGGTTCATCTTATTCAATGGCGTAATTTTAATATCGACCCGGAATGTTACCTCACAGACGTTTGTTACGATTATTACTCAAAACCCATTGGCGTTCACGCGCTGATGAATAAAATTCGCGATCAATTCCCTCATGTTCAATTTGGCTATCTCAATAAATGTTCGGACGATATTGAAAGAATAGTATCATATGCTTAAAAGCGTATATTAAGCCACGAATGACACGAATAACTTTTTGAGTTGGGGAATTCCGAAATAGATTTTTTGTGTGTGTTTCGTGTGTAATTATCCATTTTAGTTATTTAAGGAAACCCTATGACGATATCTTTTAAAGACATGCCGAAAATGACGTCTAAATTATTTCTGGATTATCTGTACTATTTTTCTAAAGTCCAAAATTTTTATTCCGGTGATTTCAGAAATACGGATTCGATTCAGAGTAAACTCAGCGAGATCAGTTCAAAAAACCATGTAAACCGGCTATTATTAACAGAGACGCTGGTTAAGCAAAATAAGTTATTTGGAAACTCAGAAAAATCGTTACAGAATATTGAATTGCTAAAACAAGCCAATACGGTGGCTATCGTCACGGGCCAGCAAATGGGTGTTTTCGGCGGTCCATTATACACAATATACAAGGCCATGGGAACGGTCAAACTGTGTGAATCGTTTCAGCAGCAATTTCCGGATTATAATTTCATTCCTGTTTTTTGGATGGAACTGGAAGATCACGATTTCGAGGAAATTCGTTCTATTCAACTATTTAACATTGACAACGAGATCAAATCCATTGCATATGACGGCGATGACGCAGAGAACAAATCAAGAAGCCCGGTCAATTCGATAGTCCTGAATGAAGACATTCAGCGCATGATGCAGGAAATAAAATCTACACTTAATCCGACCGATTTTTCAGGTGAATTATTTTTAAAATTAGAATCCGCCTATCAAAACGGGAAAAGCATCTCCGAGGCGTTTGGCCTCTGGATGGCTGCATTGCTTGGTAAATACGGACTTGTTCTGATGGATCCATCCGACGCTGTATTCAAAAAAATGGCGATTCCCGTATTTAAAAAAGAATTAGAAAATTCCGCTGCCATACACAACCTGCTTATGGCACAAAATGCATCTCTCAAGTCAAGCGGTTATGATGTGCAGGTTGAAAACGAGCCGACGAATTTGTTTTTGCGAGACGAAGTAAATTCTAAGCATCCGCTTAACAAAAACGGACTTAACAAATTTAAGATTCGCTCCGAAGACGCCGTGTCTCATCGGGACAGTCTGATGACATTGATAGAAACCGAACCGGGGCGTTTCATTCCTAATGTAATTCTGCGCCCGATCGTTCAAGATCACCTGTTACCCACCTTCGCGTATGTCGGCGGGCCATCGGAGATTGCTTATTTTGCACAGTTTAAAACCATTTACGAATTTTTCGAAATTCCGCAACCGATGATCATTCCGCGTCCTTTTATAACGATCCTCGAAAAGAAAATCAAGAAAGTGACAGACAAATACGGCATAAGCGTAACGGATATCTTTAATAAGAAAAGCCGTATTGTAGATGAAGCGGCGACAGGAGACTCGCAATCATCTGCTTCAGGTCAACTTGACTCATTGCTGACCCAGATTCACAGCCAATTTTCCACGCTTGAAAAAAGCCTCGTGTCCGTTGATGCCAGCCTGAAAGGCGCTTCCGAAACGGCGCTGGATAAAATTGAAAAAGCTATAAAAGTTCTAAAGGAAAAAACGGGCGATGCTGAAAAAAGAAAAAATGAACTCACGCACAGCCAACTGACCAAGGCCATACGTCATATTTTGCCCCAGGATCAATTTCAGGAAAGAGAGATCAATGCCTTGTACTACGTTAACAAATACGGCTTCGATTTTCTCAACACCCTACATGAAAACATGGACGTTTCTGCCATCGGTCATCAGATCGTGGAATTATGATTTCCTGCTAAAACCTTTGCATTTTTTTTTGATTTTGCCTACTTTGATTGATAGTTCCTATCTGATATAACTCTTTGAATTACCGAGATTATCATCTCTTTTACATATCACTCACTTTTTAGCAAGCTATTTACCTATCTATTAATTTCATTAACAGGAGTTATGTGATGAATGCATCAACGCAAGCCGCCGTCACTTCATTGGCGCAATTGTTTTACAGGAGCGAGGCCAATTTCGGAAGCAAAGCAATGTACATGAGTAAACGTAATGACGCCTACCGCACTCTGACTTATAACGAAGCCGGGGTCATCATCCGTAACCTTGCTCTGGGCCTTGCGTCACTTGGAGTCAAGAAAGATGATAAAGTTTCTATCTTATGCCCGACACAGGAAGAATGGGCAATTGCAGACTTCGCCATTCTCTCCCTCGGCGCAGTCACCGTTCCGATCTATCCAAACCTGCCCGCAAAACAAGTTGAGTACATTATACAGAACTCCGATGCAAAAGCGGTTTTCGTTTCGGATCAGGAACAATTAGCTAAAATTATCGAGATAAAAAATAATTGTCCTTCGCTGACGCATGCCGTACTGGTGACTGCAGACGACAAGAAAAAAGATTATGTGATGCATTTCAGTGAATTGCAGGAAGCTGGAAAAAAATTCGGCGCCTCCCACCCGAATTATATCGAAGAGTGTCTCAAAAAAATATCTGCGAAAGATCTGGCGACGATTATTTACACATCCGGAACTACCGGCACACCCAAAGGCGTTATGCTGTCGCATAATAATCTTCTGACCAATTCTCAGACGGCGGTGACGGTTGCGAAGATCGGGCCGGACGATATTTTCCTGTCTTTTTTGCCTTTGGCGCATGTGTTTGAGCGTATGGCAGGACATTTTATGCCGATCTCCCAAGGCTGCGCTATCGCCTATGCCGAGAGTATTGAAAAAGTACCGCAAAATATGGGCGAAGTTCGACCAACCATTATGACGGCCGTTCCCCGATTATATGAGAAAATCTATAACCGGGTGCAGGAGGGGCTTTTAACGGCTCCGGCATTGCGGAAGAAAATTTTCGGCTGGGCGATCAAGGTCGGCAAAGAAGCGCGCGATACCGGCAAAAAAGGGTTTAGCTATAAACTGGCGCACAAACTCGTCTATTCTAAGCTTCATGCGCGATTTGGCGGACGTTTGCGGATTTTCGTTTCCGGCGGAGCGCCGTTATCCAAAGAGGTCGGAGAGTTCTTTGCTCACATGGGCATGATGATCCTTGAAGGATACGGACTGACGGAAACCTCTCCTATCATTACGGTCAATCGACCGGAATTATTTAAGCTCGGTACCGTCGGATGCATAATTGACGGAGTGGAGGCGCGTATCGCTCCGGACGGAGAAATTCTGACACGCGGCCCTCACGTCATGATGGGTTATTATAAAAATGAAGAAGCAACACGCGAAATGATCGACAAGGACGGATGGCTGCATACCGGAGATATCGGCTATTTCGATCATGATAATTATCTCGTCATTACCGACCGGAAGAAGAATCTGATCGTAACATCCGGCGGAAAGAATATTGCGCCGCAGCCGATCGAGACGCTTCTCGTTACGATTCCCTACATTGAACAGGTTATGGTCATCGGCGATAACCGCAATTTCATCAGCGCGCTGGTAGTACCTAATCTCGATCAACTGCGGAAGTACGCCAACGACCACCAGATTGCTTTTAACAGCGATGAGCAGTTGATCAGCAACAAAGATGTTTATAACATGGTTGACAAGCTAATCCAGGAAGCCCAGGATCATGCAGGTATTGCGCGGTATGAGAAGGTTCGTAAATTTGCGTTCCTGCCGAAAGCTTTCACTATCGAGAGCGGCGAACTCACGCCGACATTAAAGATCAAACGTAACGTGATCACACAGAACTTTGTGAGCATTATTGAATCGCTTTACAATAAAGAAACCGAAAAATTAAACGAAGGTGACAGCACCAACTAACCATTGAAAGAACATGATCGATACTAAACATATCCTAACGGTCGGAGTTGACGACGATACCAAGGCCATTTACGACGAGTATATTGACAACCTGAATCAAAAAATCAGTATTTCTCCGGCCAATGCCAAAACGGCGTTCAAAGGATTGATGAATATTCTCATTTCTCTCGAGGAAAATAAGAATATCCGTAAAGGCTACGATTCGCTTCCGTCCTTCTTCATCACGCACCGTATGTTGTACATGAAATTATTCGACTTCCTGACCGAGAATAAATTCTCGCCGGAGGACATTGATAATTTTCTGTTTAATGACCAGCCCTTGGCTCTGCCGTCAAATGAAGAATTCCTGACTTTTTGTAATGACGCTATATCGCGCGTATTTGAGACGTTGCAGCCTTTTCTCGATGCAGACGATGACGCCGACCGGTTTAACCGGGTCATCGCCTTATATACCCAATTCCTGAAAACTCAAAACGACGTTGGCGCAATGGTGACGCTGATCCATCAATTCTCAGGCTTCGCCGACAAAATCTACATGGCCGGTTACAAAAAAACCAACGACGGCTGGGGCGGAAAACTCGATCTGGATAACGAGGTTTATCCTGTTTTTTTTGAACAGATCATTCGTGAAGAAGTCGAGCCGTATAAATATTCTGAATACGTCGTTCATTTTCTATATGACCGGTTAAAAGAAGTCGGCGAGGCGGAAACTGTTTTGCCCGATCTGTATGAGTTTTCCAAATCCCTTGCAAGTGGCGCCCAGTTGCGCGATGAGATCAAAGCCGCTGACGAAATGCTCGCCACTGAAATTTCAAAAACGATACAGCTTGTTCAGGAACAGAAAGGCGAAGCGCTCAGCGCGTTTGCCCAGAGCGCAATCGTTAAGGAGCTGACCGCCTATGAAAAACTGGAAGGCATCATCTATTTCTATTTTGACGACCGACGTTTGCATAAAGCCATGAAAGATACCAACACGGCTGATTTGTACGAATCGGCGCTCCGTATCATGAAAGATTACAGCCCGAAGATCAAACATTTCGTCATGTACGCGCTGGGGAAACTTTTGCTTGCTCCGAAATCCAAGGTCAAGATGGACGAATCGTCGCTTAAGATGTTCTGCAAGGAAACAAAGATGTGTCTGGAAACTATCAACAGCGATGCGGTGATGAATAATCTGCCTGCACAGTACCGTCAGCGCGTTCCGGATCTGGAAGTGCGGTTTCTCATGAACCGCATGATGACGAGCACCGTAACGTTGGAAAGATTTGAAGAACTGCAGGATCAGTTTCGCCAGTACCTGACCAATCAGCAGGATTTCCCGTTGATTCACGAAATGTATATCGAACGCGCAGCCGAAAAACGCCACGCCTCGGCGCTCATGTCATTTTATATTCTCGCCTGGCTCGCGCATGACATTGGCGATGTATTCCCTGATCCGCTGATCAAAGTTCTGGCGGGACGCCTTTCCCTGACGTACAGTTTTACGCGTCGGATTAATTTGTTTTTTGAGATAAAGAAACTGCGGTACGAATTTGACGGTACGCACGGCGACAGAGAAACGTTGTATTATAACGGATTTGATAAACAACATGTTGAAATACCTGAAAAAGAAAAACATACGCCGCTTAAAGACCGGCCTTTCGACGAACAGTGGATCATGCTCTACCATTTTATCAACAACAAAGAACTTCAGCAGGCGTTGCGCCTTATCGACGAACAAGTTCTCTTCGATTACATCTATTCCAATCCAAAGCACACGGCTGAAGAGCTTGAAGAAGCGCGAATGGAATTACGCGGAAAGGTATATAAAATACTCGATGATAAATTTCTCGATCTGATCAGTAATGAAGAAGAGCACGATAAACGCGTTGCGGAGTCGCGCGGAGAATTTCCCGCAGCCTATTACGGGAAATACGAAAAAGTTCGCAGTCTGCTCATAGCGCAGTTTCTAGCCTCCACGTGGGACGTAGAAGTATACGAACTCAAACGCAAAGGCAAGAAACCGCTGATCCGCATGACCCAGACGGAACTGCTGCGCAGTATCAAGAACATCGACGTCAAACGCGTGCTGGAACAGTACGAATACAAAGAAGCGCGTGAAAACATCGACGTCAATACGCTTAGCAAACAGGCCGAGGCGCGCGAACAGTTGCTCGGCTTCATTAATGGTTCCGTGAAAGAAGAAGCGCGAACCGTTCAAAAACTTAACGGGCTTTCCGATGAAGCTATTGCGCTGTTGAGTTATTCCTCGACCAAACTGCGCTCGAATGAACTCAAGGTCGAACTCGGCGTGAAACAACTGGTCGAAAGACTCAAAGCCGACCTGGGCTTACAGGCATCGCGCGAGCCGCTCGCTCTCTCTACTATCCTTAATAATGCCTTCGCCGGTCAATATGGAAAGATCGACATAAAGGTCATAAAGAAGGACAAGAGCGGTAAGCCCCTCATCGATCAGGAAACAGGCGAAGAAGCAGAAAAGACCTACACGATCACGCCGGAAAAATTTCCCGACTATCTTATTCCGGCGCGCGAGGAGATCGAGCGTATGGATAAAAAACAGCTTTATAGAACATTTTATTCTTTCACACTGCAGAGCATCATCAGCGAAACCTTCACGTCATTGACCTTTATCAGAGAAGCCCTTGCAAAGAATAAATATGTGGTCGCCGCTGACGGTTTGAAGGAACAGGCGCTGGAGAATCACGAGATCCTAGAATATGCGCGCATCAAAATGGAAATGGCCAATCAGCTCGCGCCGTATGAAATACCACAGAATGTGGCGTGACAGAATTAGGTGTTGTTTTTTGAAGAGA
Organism: bacterium; assembly: GCA_008933615.1. NCBI lineage: Bacteria > bacterium. The sequence continues at coordinate 56,521 of WBUR01000014.1, forward strand.
GGTAAGTTTTGCCCGCGACTTTATGACAAAGGCAATTTATCGTTCTTTTTACCCTCGTTTGACGAACGAGTGTAAATGTTACCCTCGTTGAAAATTGAAAAAAATGAAGTATCATCCGTTAAAACCACACAATACATTACCTGATTTGCCCCCGAAGGCAGAGGTTGAAACAAAAGCAATCCTTAAGAAAGCCCTGTCGGCAAGCAGATCACTTTCTGAATTAAAGGGAGCCATCACTAATTTACCTAATCCCCTTTTGTTTGTTGACACTATCCACTTGCAGGAAGCCCGGGCCAGTTCAGCTATTGAAAATATCATTACGACTCAGGACGCGCTTTTTCAAGCCTCCGTCGCAGACAAACAAATTGAAAACCCTGCGACAAAAGAAGTCATTCATTATAAAGACGCTTTATGGTTTGGCATAGAGCAGCTTAAAAAAAAACCGCTCCTGACTACCAATCTTTTCATTGAGATCATGCGGATCATAAAGGAAAACAGGTCTGGCATACGAAATATACCGGGAACACAATTAAAAAACCCGGTTACCGGCCTGATAATTTATACGCCGCCCGAAGGAGAAGGCATTATAAGAGATAAACTAAAAGCGTTGGAAACATTCATTAATACCGAAAACGGTATGGACCCTATGATTAAATTGGCCTTGATTCACTATCAGTTTGAAGCGATTCACCCTTTTTTTGATGGAAATGGAAGAACCGGCAGGATCATTCTTTTGCTCTATCTAAAAATTTGCGGGTTAATGGACTTGCCGGCGCTCTATTTAAGTAGTTATATTTTGAAAAACAAAAATACATATTATGTCAACTTAAGAAATGTAACCGAAAAAAATGATTGGGAAAGCTGGATCCTTTACATGCTTGATATGATAGAGGTGACTTCTCAAAAAGGAAGAGAACGGATTGAGGAAACGAAAACATTAATGAAATCAATGGGCGGCAAGATTCAAAAAAAACTGCCTAAAATATATTCAAAAGATCTTTTGGAAATACTATTTCGGCTGCCCTACACAAAACGAAATTTTATAGAAACCGCAGGGCTGGGTAATATCAAAACCTCGGGATCTTATTTAAAAAGTTTGGAAGAAAAAGGATTTCTTAAAAGTGTAACCGTAGGCAAAGAAAAACTTTATTTAAACTTTCAGCTGATGGAGATACTAAAAAAACAGTAGTCGGACGCGAAATGGACACGTTGAATTGCAGCAGAATGTGGGGTGAGTTGGTTCGAATAGTTGTCGTGTGAACTTGAAGATCATTACGTTCGTCACTTTAGACAAAATTATATGTTTATATATCATTTTTGCAAAGGAGGTTCCAGTGCGTTATTTTATTCCAGCTTTTGCAGCCATAATTGTGGCCTGCTTGGGATGTTCAAATCCTCATAAAGAACTAAAAACAGAGCACGATGCTCTTCGTCTGAAACATACGACCTTTAAGAAGGATCACGACAGTCTTCGTACGGAACACCGCAACCTGAAATCTGCGCATATCGCCCTATTAACCAACGAAAAGAACCTGAACCCTTCGGTAATCTACCCGGAACATGAATTGTGGGCGCGTACACATGACAGTCTTGCGCTTGCGCATAATGCGTTAGTTGTTGCGCACAGGGCAATAGAAGAACAGCACAAGTCGGGTAATGTGTCCGTTGAGCAAATGGAGTCTGATCACAGTCGGATGCGGGAAGAACACAAAAGAATGCAGGAGGAGCACGACCTTTGGATCGCTCAACATATCACGATGCGAGATGACCATTTAAAAGCCATGGAAGAATTAAAGAAAGAGTAGAGTGAAGTTGTCTGATGTGTGTCCCGCGTGAATCAAGGATTTAAGGAAGACGCACTGATTAACAAACAAGTCTTGCGCTTTATTTGAATTGAGATGACTAAGATGAAAATATCATTCTTGAGAAAAGACAGTCCCTTCCTTCCGTTATTCTGGATAGGGATATCTGTCATATTGTTGGTCGCCGATTACAATGCCGGCCCGTTTATCCAATTTCCGATCACTTATCTTATTCCTGTCGCTCTGGCGTCTTGGTATACCGGACGCGGTTGGGGTATTGCATTTGCTATAGCGCTGCCTCTGGTCCGCTTGTTTTTTAATATCGCTCTGTGGACAGTCCCATGGACTTTTGTTGACGCTTCTATTAATTGTTTTATCAGAATCACCATTTTTTCCCTGCTTGCGATTCTGATAAACCGCACAGCCAGCCAATCGCGGGAATTAACCGAGGAAGTTGAAATTTTGAGCGGATTGCTGCCTATTTGTTCCTTTTGTAAAAAAATTCGTGACGATAAGCAGGAGTGGCAACCAATCGAGTCGTATATATCAAAAAGGAGCGAGGCATCATTTTCACACGGCCTGTGCCCGGAATGCGCCGAAAAGCATTACGGAGAATATCTGAGGAAGAAGTCATAGCCATTGAAATGGTTGACCTACTGCGCTACGGAGCGCCGGAAAAATACATGAAAGAACTCATAACCTAGCCGAAAAGCAAATAAGTTGGTGGTCGCCGTATAGGCGGTTATGAAGAGATAGCACGCATACAATGAAAGCAGCGTGTTGTGAATTAATCAAAATTTAGATTTCAAAGGTAAGCTTTACTCAGGTTTTCCAACCGTTCTTTAAATTACACTTCTGCTCCAACTGATCTATACGGAGGAAAAAATTTATGAATCCCATGCGTCTACACCGAATCGTTGTTGTAATAAGTTTATGCGGCTTGGTAATCAGTTCATGCGGAAAATCCGAAAAGATTTCCGATGATGCTAATTTAAAACCCAAATACGGCGGCACGCTCGTTTACACCAAGAACAGCCCGCCCGTAACGCTCGATCCAGCGCTTACCACAGAAACGGAATCCACGATTCCCTGCGATAATATTTTCGATCCATTGGTACAGCTCCAGCTCGGCAAAACGGGCATTGCGCCGGCGCTCGCAAAAACTTGGGATATTTCCAAAGATGGACTGGTCTACACCTTTCATTTGCGCACGGGCGTTACATTTCACGACGGCACGCCATTCACCGCCAAAGCGGTTCTCTTCAGTTTCAACCGTCAGCGCGATCCGAAACACCCCTTCCATCAGGGCGGCGACAAATTCGAGTACTGGAAAAACTTCTCGATGAATGAAATGATCAAAGATATTAAGGCGGTGAACGATTCAACAGTACAGTTCACGCTATCCAGCGCCAACGCAACTTTTCTGTATATTCTCAGCATGCAGTTCACCGCTATCGTGAGCCCTGACGGTATGAAAAAATACGGCACTCAGTTCTATGCCCACCCGATCGGAACCGGCGCGTTTCATTTTGTATCGTGGCAGAGCGATGATAATCTGATACTCGCGGCAAATACGGAATACTGGGACGGGAGGCCGTATCTTGATACCTTGATATTCAAAGCGGTTAATAAATCGGAAGAACGGGTTTCCAGATTGCTTTCAGGTGAATACGACATGATCGAATCGCCGACGCCGGAAAAGATCTCCGAGATCGAAAACAATAAGAACCTCAAAGTTTTCAAACAGCCCGGCGTCAACATTGCCTACATGGCGATGAATATGAACAAAAAACCTTTTTCGGACGAACGCGTGCGCAAAGCGATCGTGTATGCGGTTAACCGCGAGAAACTCGTGGAACAAGTGTATGGAGAATTCGGGCGTCCCGCGAAAAATCCTATTCCGCCGATGTTATTAGGATATAATGAAGAAATTCGTTTCACACCGTACGATCCTGAAAAAGCAAAACAATTACTCGCAGAGGCAGGCTTTCCCGACGGTTTTAAAACGAAGCTTTGGTATATGCCCATCGCGCGGGAATATATGCCTGACGGTAAAAGAACGGCTGAACTCATCGAAGCAGATCTGAAAGCGGTTGGCATCGAAGCTGAAATTTCAACCTATCCATGGCACGAATATCTTGAAAAACTTTACCGCGGCGAACATGAGATGGCGATCATGGGCTGGATTGCCGACATTCCCGATCCGGATAATTTTTTCTACCCGCTGCTGGACAAAACGGTCGCGGAAATCGTTCCGTCCAACAACATTGCCTTTTATAAAGGTGAGGATATGCATCAGCTTTTGCTCCAGGGCAAGTTAGCCACGGATTTGGTTGCACGCAGTAAGATCTATAGAGACGCTTGCGCCGTATTCAACCGTGATCTTCCGTGGTTCACGATCGCGCATTCCGTCGTGATCGTTCCGATGCAATCGTACGTAATGAATTTTCAGCCGTATGCAAGTTACGCGCGTAAATTTAATACCGTTTGGCTAAACAGATAGAATTCAAGTTTCATCATTAAACAAGGATATAGAGATATGATCACAAGAAAACTTTCATTTATCCTATCGGCTTGCATCGCCGTATGGAGCCTCTCATGCGGACCTGAGAAAAAAACAAATACGGTAAGCGACGACGCTAAACCGGAATACGGAGGAACATTTATTTATGCTAAGAACGGTCCTCCAATCACGCTTGATCCCGCGCTCACGAAAGAAACGGAGTCAACCGTCATCGCGGACAATATTTTTGACGGCTTGGTACAGCAGCGCGCCGGGAAAATCGCAATCGATCCATGCCTTGCAAAATCATGGGATATCTCCAAAGACGGAAAAATATATACATTCCATTTACGAAATGGCGTCAAATTTCATGACGGCACTCCTTTCACGGCAGGCTCCGTTCTGTTCTCGTTCGATCGACAGGGCAACCCCAAACATCCTTTTCACGGCAAGGCCGATTTTGATTTCTGGCGGAGTTTTAATATGGATAATATCATCAAGAGCATTAAAGCGCCGGATGACTCCACAATAATATTTACACTGACAAGCCCGGATGCAACGTTCCTTAATATTCTATCCATGAACTTTCTTCAGATAATCAGTCCGGAGGCAATGAAAAAATTCGGCGCCGATGCGTACAAGAACCCGGTTGGAACCGGCGCATTCAAATTTGTAAGCTGGAGCGATGACGGAAGCGTGGTGACGGTGGCAAATGAGCATTATTGGAACGGCAGACCGTATCTCGATACGCTGATATTCAAGCCCTTTCCCGATGCGCGTAAGCGCTGGCAAGCTCTTAAAGAAGGCGCAGTCAGTATGATGAGCGTCCCGGATCAGGCCGATCTGGCAGAGATACAGAATACCGCTGGAGTAAAATCTTCGCAACAACCCGGGGTCAATGTCGCATACCTTGCGATGAATATGAATAAGAAGCCGTTTGATGATTTGAAAGTTCGCCAGGCGATCGTGTATGCCATCGACCGGGAAAAACTGGTAAAAGCTGTCCTGTCACAACTCGGTCGGCCGGCCAAAAATCCAATCCCTCCAAATCTGCTGGGTTACAATGAAGAAATTCGCTTCACTCCCTTCGATCCTGCAAAGGCTAAACAGCTTCTTACGGAAGCCGGTTTTCCGAACGGGTTCAAGAGTTCGCTCTGGACATTGCCCGTTTCACGCGAATATATGCCTAATGGAAAACTTGCCGCTGAACTTATCCAGGCCGATCTGAAAGCGGTGGGAATTGAAACCGAAATAATCATACCGGAATTTCAGGAATATCTGAGACGTCGCGGCAATGGCGAGCATGAACTGCTTATCTCCGGATGGGTTGGCGATGTTCCCGATCCGCATTTCTTTTTCTATCCATTGCTTGATAAGGTGAGCGCCGAACAACGGCCATCGAATAATGCGGCATTTTACAAAAGCCAGGAAATGCACGACCTGATCGTCAAAGGAAAAGAAACTTTCGATCCGGTGGAGAGAAGCAATATTTACAAGAAGGCTTGTGAGGTTTTTAATAAAGACCTGCCGTGGTTTACGATAGCGCATGCCGTCGCCATCGTTCCGATGCGCGACCACGTGATGAATTTTCTCATGCACGCAAGTTCCGTTAGAAAATTCGACAAAGTCTGGCTTAAAAAATAGCCGGTAACCGTTAAGCCGCAAATGGTCACAAATTTTTACAAAGAAAAAAAGTCTGTTTAATAGCATGTATGTCATGCTGTGCCTGTCGAAGTGTTATAAGTAAATGGACTTTTTCTTCAACTTCTGTTCTTAAATAATTCATATGTGAATCTGTGGCAGTTCTATTTTAGTTCGGAACTACCGTGCTCTCACTGCAACTTATTTGTGCGGTTCGATTATTCAGAAAGGAGAAGCGTCTTGAAACATCAAACATTTTATCAATGGATTTTTATCTGCACGATCGGTTTATCGCTAATCGGCTGCGGGGGAGAAAAAAAAGATTCAGCCTCCGGCGATAATTCCAAACCGGAATACGGCGGCACGTTGATCTACGCGAAGAACGGCCCGCCGATCTCGCTCGATCCTGCCGCAACAAAAGAAACTGAATCGTCGGTCATTGTTGCCAGCATTTTCGATGGGCTCGTAGAACAACAAGCAGGTAAAGCGGCGATAAATCCTGCACTGGCAAAATCATGGAATATTTCAAAGGACGGTTTGACTTACACATTCAATCTCCGATCCGGAGTCACTTTCCATGACGGCACGCCTTTCAACGCCGATGCGGTATTGTTCAGTTTTAACAGGCAAAAAGACCCAAAACATCCCGGATATACTACGCGGGACGCATTTGAATACTGGAAAAATTTCGATATGGATAAAGTGGTGAGAACTATAGCCGCAGTTAACGATTCGACGGTTGAGTTCAAATTAAGCAAACCGGATGCGACCTTTTTGAATTTGCTCACGATCAATTTTGCCGCGATCGTCAGTCCTGAAGCAGTTAAAAAATACAAAAATGATTTTTATAAAAATCCCGTCGGAACGGGCGCATTTAAATTTTCAAGCTGGAATGACGACGGATCGGTGGTATGCGTCGCATTTGAAAATTTCATGAACGGCCGGCCTTATGCAGATACGTTGGTTTTTAAACCCATTTCTGACGGCCATCAGCGGTGGCTGGAATTGAAAGCGGGCACTGTGAATATGATGTCTACGCCGGGACAAGCCGATCTTGCAGAAATTGAAAATACATCCGGCGTCAAAATGGCAAAGCAGCACGGCATCAATGTCGCGTACCTGGCGATGAATATGAGCAAAAAACCTTTTACGGATCTGCGTGTTCGCCAGGCTATCGTTTATGCAATCAATCGTGAACACTTGGTCAAAGAAGTGTACGGCCAACTCGGCCGCGCTGCAAAAAACCCCATTCCGCCGGTGTTACTTGGGTATAACGAAGAGATCCGATTTACGCCATATAATCCGGAGAAATCCAAAGAACTTCTGAAAGAGGCTGGGTTCCCGAATGGCTTTAAAACCAAACTCCTGAGCTTACCTATCGTACGAGAATATATGCCCAACGGACAGCTGACAGCTGAATTCATTCAAAAGGAATTAAAAGCCGTCGGCATTGAAGTGGAAATCGTGTCGTACGAATGGAAAGAAGTTCTTGCCCGGCGGGAGCGTGGTGAACATGAACTCGCGTTAGCCGGCTGGGTCGGCGATGCGCCCGATCCGCATTTCTTTTTCTTCCCGTTATTGGACAAGGTAAATGCAAAAAATGTGGGATCGACTAATGCCGCATCATACAAAAGCGAAGAAATGCACAACCTTATTGAAAAAGGAAAGATTACATTTGAGCCCGTGGAACGAAGCAATGTATACAAAAAAGCATGTGAAATTTTCAATAAAGATCTTCCGTGGTTCACTATAGCCCATTCGGTTTCGATCGTTCCTATGCGTGATAACGTCATGGATTTCGTTCTGCATTCCAGTTCGGTCAGAAAATTTGACAAAGTATGGTTAAAAAAATAAAATGGGAAGGTGAACACATTAAAGACTTTCCGTGGTTACTATCGCACATTAGGTGTCGATTGTTCCGATACGCGATGATCTCATGGATTTTCAGATGCATTCCAGTTCCATTCGAAAATTCGGAAAAGTGCGGTGGAATAAGTTAATCACATTTAGGGTTGACTCTCGCTTGTTTTTTTTATACTTTTGCTCCCATTTCGAATAATATAAGGGATTATGAAAAATAAGTCGACGGTTATACTTTTAGCGTTTTTCGTTTTTTGCTTTGTTTCCATGCTCCTGTTTATGGTATTCAAATTTATTAAACCGGATGTTAGTTTTGGACGAAAGATTGCGTTGATCGAATTAGAAGGCACGATCGTGGATTCACGCGACATTGTGCGCCAATTCAAAAAATACCGTGACGACAGTTCCGTGGAAGCTATTGTATTTAGAATTGAAAGTCCAGGCGGGGGCATAACGCCGTCGCAGGAAATTTTTGATATGGTCAAGAAAACGCGCGCATCGGGAAAACCCGTCATCGTTTCTATGGGAAGTGTCGCGGCGTCCGGCGGATATTATGTAGCTTGTCCGGCGGATACCATAGTTGCGAATCCGGGAACAATCACCGGCAGTATCGGCGTGATTATTCAGTATCCGAATGTGGATAAACTACTGGAAAAAGTAGGCGTGAAATTCACCACCATCAAAAGCGGACAATTCAAGGATGCCTTGAGCCCGTACCGCGACATGACGAAGGCCGAAGAAAATTATTTGCAAAATTTTGTGATGAATGCATATAGCCAATTTGTGGTCGCGGTTTCAACTGAAAGAGGTCTGGATACCGCCTACGTGCGTGAATATGCCGACGGCAGGGTCTATACGGGCGAGCAAGCGAAAGAGCTTAAGTTCGTCGATGTGCTCGGAACTTACGACGACGCCATTATGATCGCAGCCGCTAAAGTAGGTATTCCCGGTACTCCGGAAGTGGTCAAGGAAAAAAAATACAAACCGTCATTTTTTGATATCCTGTTTGACGATGATGCCGCGTCTAAAATCGAATCGGTGATCTCCTTACCGGAATTTAAAAGTTACCCGGTCGTGAGCTACAAATACGGATTTTAAATGAATCTGACCAAAGCCGAAATAGTCACCAAAGTTGCCGCCGCCGTCGGACTGACGAAGATCGAAACGGAGGCCGTGATCAACGGCTTCATCGTTGCAATTAATGATTCGCTGAAAGAAGGCAACGAGATCGAAATTCGCGGACTTGGCAGTTTTCGCATTATCGAGCGCCAGCCGCGTTTGGCGCGGAACCCAAAAACCGGAGGCAAGGTACAATTGCCCAAACGGCGCGTTCCCCAGTTTCGTCCGTCAAAAGACCTGCGTAAGGCTGTTAATGTAAAAAAATAGAATATAGATTTATTATTAAACAACTCAATCACTCGAAAGGAGATCTCGCATGCCCTGCGGAAGAAAAAGAAAAAGAAGAAAAATGGCAACGCATAAACGCAAAAAAAGATTACGCCGCGATCGTCATAAGAAAAAAAATCGCTAATCTCATATAATATTCGTTACCTTCAAGTCCCGCTCCAAAAAAGCGGGACTCATTTTTTATGTTATCGGTTGAGTTCTAAGTTTACCGAAGGCTCGAAAAAATTTTTCTTTATAGCTGATACCGGTCTATGCGAAACATTAAAATTGTTATCGAATACGATGGCACTAATTTTAACGGATGGCAGTTCCAGCCGCACCATCGTTCCGTACAGGGCGAGCTCCAGCGCGCCGTGAAACAGATTACGGGTGAGCAAGTTACCGTTGAAGGCGCCGGTCGTACCGATACAGGCGTGCATGCGCGGGGTCAGGTTGGAAATTTTAAGATCGAAAAAGAAATGGGACTGCCTGAACTGATAAAGGGACTGAATGCCGTTCTTCCTGACGATGTGCGGATCAAATCAATAAATGAAGCGGACATGAATTTCCATTCGCGATTTTCTGCTAAAGAAAGACGATATAAATACTACATAGCACAAAACCCTATTTCTATTGGACGTCAATATTACTGGTATTATCCGCACGAATTGGATTTTGAGATTATGAAATCGGCATGTAATCTTTTGATCGGTCAAAAAAATTTCCGGTCGTTTTGCTTATCAAAGGCGGAGGTGAGTCATTACATTTGCGAAGTGCGCAAAGCCGAATGGTATGAAAAAGACGGGGTTAAGTTATTCGAGATTCACGCCAATCGGTTTCTGCACAACATGGTTAGAACAATAGTGGGAACTTTCGTTAACTTAGGCCGAGAAAGAATCACCTATGACGATCTCGTAGCCATCATGGAAAAAGAAGACCGCCGCGTTGCCGGATTTTCGGCACCGGCGGAAGGTTTGTGTCTGGAAGAGGTGGTGTATTGAAAAAGAAAGATCCGGTTGCTAAGTAAACCTATAAGGCTCACTGCTACGCGAAATCCTCAATACTGTCCATGAATTTATTGAAAAGATAATCACTATCGTGCGGGCCAGGAGACGCCTCGGGATGGTATTGCACGGAGAAGATAGGCAGTTCTTTATGGCGAAATCCTTCGAGCGTACCGTCGTATAAATTGAAATGCGTAAGCTCGATCTCTCTTTCATTCAGCGATTTGGGGTCTACGGTAAAACCGTGATTTTGGGACGTAATCTCGATCACGCCGGTTTCCAGATTCTTCACCGGATGATTTGCCCCGCGATGACCAAACTTGAGTTTGTACGTGTGAGCGCCCAATGCGATACCGGCTAATTGTTGACCGAGACAGATCCCGAAAATCGGTTTCTTGCCGATAAGTTTTTTAATTTCAGGAATGACGTAATCCACGGCCTCCGGATCGCCGGGCCCATTGGACAAGAATACGCCGTCAGGATTGATCTTTAGAATTTCTTCCGCTTTCGTTTTCGATGGAAAAACATGCAACTTACATCCGCGCTCAACCAATTTTCGGAGAATATTCCGCTTCACACCGAAATCATAAACCGCGATCGTGTACTTATTCTCCTTCGTAACATTTTCAAGAAATTGCCAGTCTCTGCCATTAGGCTCATTCCATGTGTATGCCTTCTTACACGTCACTTCATCCACCAGATTCGCGCCCATCATGCTCGGTGATCGTTTCACCTTTTCAAGCAAACCCGGGACATCTAGATCTTTGGTGGAAATGATCGCGCGCATGGCGCCGCTATTGCGTATGTGCCGCGTGATCGCCCTCGTGTCCAGACCCTCGACGCCCATGATATTGTGACTTTTCAATAAAGAATCCAGCGAAGTGCCCGAGCGCCAATTCGATGGATAGGTACAGAGTTCTTTAACTATAAATGCCTTGACTTGGGGTTTATCCGATTCGAAATCCTCTTCGCAAATTCCGTAATTACCGATCAGCGGATAGGTCATCACGATCATCTGTCCGCAATACGACGGATCGGATAATATCTCCTGATATCCGGTCATACTGGTATTGAATACGATCTCTCCTGTTGTCTCGCCTTCCGCTCCAAATGAAAAACAATCGTATGTTTTTCCATCTTCTAATACCAGTCTAGCTTTGATTCTCATTCTGCTTTTTTGATTTTATCGTTTAAGGAATTAATTATAACTACTTCAGATATTCTGATTTCTTTTAGTTCATCAAGGGATAATTCGAATCAACATAGAAATTAAAATCAGAAAACACCGATGTCATTCTGTAGGAATCTTTTTTCGTTGCAACTTGCGACCTATGATTTGAAAAGATTCTTGCTGAATGACACGATCGGTAATTTAGACTGACGGCTGAGCAGTTACAAAAAATCAGCGTAAGACCTGTCTGGCTAAATTCGGAAAGTCGGTGATTACGCCGTCCACGTTAAATTTTTTCATCCTTAGCAGTTCCGTTTCGGTATTAACGGTCCACGGGAAAACGGTACAGCCGGATTCGCGCGCCTTCTCAAGCAGTGCGTCCGTAATACCGTTGTAATTGGGGTGCCAGGAATCGACAATCAGCCCTTTCGCCAGGCGCTGATTCAAGCGTGGCATACGTTTTTCATAAATAAAACCGGTTCGCAGCGTCGGGTCCACTTTCTGGATTTTTTTTATAACAAGCGGATTGAAGGACGAAATGATGACCTTTCTTTGCAGTCCGAATTTATAGATTAATTCCACAACCCGTTTCTCGATTTTTCCCCTGAGCGGCATTTCGCTTTTGATTTCAATATTGATGAAGACCGAAGTGTGTTTATACAGCTCCAGTACGTCGGACAGGGATGGAATATACGTTTCCACCGTATCACTTTTAAGTTTGATCTTTTGAAGGTCGGATAATTTCTTGCTTCGCACCATACCGCGGCCACCTTCTGTCAAACGCTCCAAGCGGATATCATGAAAAACCACCAGTTCTTTGTCTTTCGTGAGACGCACATCCAACTCTACGCCGTCATAACCTTCTTCCAAAACCGCATTAAAGCCCGGAATCGAATTCTCCGGATAGCCTGAATACGTAACGCCGCGATGAGCAATGATCAGAATTTTTTTTGAGGAGGGCATTAAATATTTTTCCCTGATAAAACGTTTTCGTAGTAGTCAATGTACATTTGCACTACGCGATCTGTCCCGAAATTATCAATGACGCGTTTTCGGGATGCATTTCCCAATTGCTGTTGCAGACTCTTATCCGATAATATTTTGACAATATCGTCCGCCATCGCGTCCACATCTCCGAGTTTTTCAAGATATCCCGTTTCGCCATGAACATTAATCTCAGGGAGGCCGCCGACATTGGTGGTCACGACAGGAACTCCCGAAGCCATCGCTTCGAGTGCTGCGAGGCCGAAACTTTCCGATTCGCTCGGAAGCAGAAACACGTCCGCTTTGCAGATGAGATCGGACACCGCTTCCTGTTTGCCAAGAAATAAAACATCATGTTCAACGTGCAGTTCACGCGCAAGTTGTTCTGTATTGTACCGTTCCGGCCCGTCGCCGATGAGAACGAGTTTACTGTTCACCGATTCTTTAACTTTGGCAAATATTTTGATTACATCATTCAACCGCTTCAATGGGCGAAAATTACTTGTGTGCATGATGATCTTTTCACCTTTCGGCGCGATGTGGTGAAGAAAACCATTACAGGCGCCGTCGGATTCATCGTGCGGTTTATATTTTTCGGTATCGATAAAATTGTGAATCACTTCGATCTTACGGTTGGGTTTAATCTCGGAATAGGTCCGGTTGCGGAGATATTTAGATACCGCCGTCGTGCCGTCGCTTTCGTCGATACTGAATTTGATAAGATTCAGAAAAGACCTATCCATAGCCAGCAGCGTTATATCCGTTCCATGCAGCGTCGTGACGATCTTCAATTCCTTGATGCGGTTATTTTTTCGTATGATCTGTTTTGCAAGATACGCGCTGGGCGCATGCGGTATCGCGTAATGCACATGGAGCAAATCGAGATCTTCAAACTCAGCAACCTCAGCCATACGCGCGGCGAGGGACAACGCATACGGCGTATATTCAAAAACCGGATACGTCATAACGTCAACGGCATGGAAATAAATATGTTCTCGAAAGGACGCTAAACGGAACGGGATGTCGGAGGTGATAAAATGAATATCGTGGCCTCGTTTTGCAAGCTCAATACCCAGTTCAGTAGCAACAACACCGCTGCCTCCATAGGTCGGGTAACACGTAACGCCAATTTTCATTTTTTTCTTTCTAAACTATCTTCGCCTGAATACAATATACACACCATACGCGACGACAATACCGATCATGATGTATCGGTTGAAGTCAGGGCCAAAAAGGCCAAACATATTCAATACAATAGTCAGGATCATCAGACCTATGACCGACCAACCGTAGATCTGCCAGTAAAAAGCCCGCTTACGTTTGGCTTCGGCTTTCGCATCCTCGGCATCCTGAATATCATTATGGTTTTCTAAAGGAGTTCGTTCTTCAGACATGAATGTTAATTTCTGGAAATTTTTAAAATCTTAAGCTGCAATTCGCCGTTGGGAACCTGAATGGTCGCCGTATCCCCGACGGCCTTACCGAGCAGCCCTTTACCGATCGGCGTATTGACGGATATTTTTCCCGTTTCCCAATCGGCTTCGTTATCCGGAACCAACGTGTACGTTATTTTTTCTTTAGTTTTGATGTTTTGAAGATTCACCGTTGCCAAAATGTATACTTTATCCGATGGAATATCTTCTTCTTTGACGATCACCGCATGCATGAGTTTATATTCCATATCGTTGATGCGGTTTTGCAGATGCTGGAGTTCTTCCTTCGCGGCATGGTATTCCGCATTTTCTTTGAGATCACCGTGCTCGCGCGCGACTTGAACACGGTTTGTGATCTCAGGGCGTTTCACGTTTTTCAACTGCTTGATCTCTTCCTTCATTTTTTTAAGGCCCTCCGGGGTCACATAAAACTTCGCCATTGTTTAAGAATTTTCTCCTTTTCGTTAACAAAAATTATGAAACTAGCCTGTTTCTGAAATATTTTCCCGCAGGTCTTGCTAATTACGCAGACAAACTTTCTGCGGGAATCGGCGAAATTTACGGAATATTATATTTGTTTTTCTCATTCAATCGGAGCCGTTGTGAAATCATTTAAGAATAGCGAGCACTTCCTGTTGCAGCGGCGTTCCCGTCACAAGAATGTCTTTATTTTCCATGACAAATACATCGATTTCAGTGCGCACGCCGAAGTCATCGATAAAATAGATTCCGGGCTCTATCGAAAAACAAGTGCGCGGTATGATACGGCGATTGTCTTTTGTCTCGAGATTATCTATGTTCGCGCCATTGCCATGAACGTCCTCTCCGATCGAATGTCCCGTGCGGTGAATAAAATATTCGCCGTATCCCTTCGATTTAATATAATTTCGGCACACGTCATCAACCTGCCATCCGTAAAGCGGCTGTTCCTTAGTTATTTCATTCTTGATAAAACTCACAGCGGCGTCGCGCGCGCCTTTCACTACCTGAAAAATCTTTTCGTATTTTTCCGGAACCGTTGTCCCCGCGTAACCTACCCATGTGTAGTCGGCGTAAACTCCTCTCGGCGTGTTTTTCTTACACCAAAGATCGATCAGAACAAAATCGTTTTCGTGAATCTCTTTGAAAACATCTTTAGTGGGTTCATAATGCGGATCGCCGGAATTTTGGTTGACGGAACAATTTGGAAAATGCTCGGTTGTCATCCCGTGTTCGCGGATGCGCTTAAGTATAAATTGCTGTACGTCATATTCCGTGATTTTTTGTTTTGATTTGAGTTTACTCTTTATTTCCGCAAACGCCTCGTGAACGAACTTGATCAGCGCGCGCGAGGCTTCGAGGTGAAATTCAAGCTGTTCGTTATCCCAGATAGAATCGAAGAATTGGATAAGATCCGCTGAAGAAACGACTTCAGCGCCCGTAGTTTTTTTAACGAGTTCGACGGTACCGGCGTCCACGATCGAAATGTACGGGATATTTGCTTCCGGTGAATATTCCATCGCGATTTTCTTGCCGCCTCTAACCATTCGTTTAAGCGCGTCTTCAAGTTCACGCCAGCTTGAATAGATCATTTTGTCGCCCGGCAGCGTATCCAATGTCCCTCGTTCGATACCGTGAACCAATTTTTGCGGCACGCCTTTGGCAGGAATGTAATAAAAAAAACGCCTCATCTGCGTCAGATGTTCCGGCAGAACAAGAATTTTTTGCGCGATAGAATTATTTTTTCGAAAGCTGTAGAATAACCACCCGTCAAGTCCCAATGTCTGAAGGGAATCTTGGATCTGTTTTACCCGGCTGTCCGATAGTCCTTTTTCGAATGTTGTTTCCATAATGTATTCCTGATTAAAAGTGTTTAAAGCCCTTAACTTCGATTTTTGTTTTCTTGTTATTCCTTATCCCGCTAATCATGTTAGAAGCGGTCATTCTTCCGATAGCGGTAATGTTCTTTCCCAAAATTCGTTTGGCCTTCTTAAAATTCTTCGGCGTGAGGGTCATCAACAGCTCATATTCCTCACCGCCGTGCAATACGTAATCCAGAATATTATCTTTTTTTAGTTGTGCCGCTCTTAGCGTTTCGGGATGAACAGGGATATGCGCCAATTCTAATTCCGCGCCGGCTTTGCTTGCCCTGCAGATATGGCTGAGATCCGAAGATAGCCCGTCGCTGATATCAATACAGCTATTTATTTTAACCCCTTTTTTTAAAAGCAGGCGAATCCACTCGTTACGTGGCTCAGGATTCAAATGTTTCTCTGTAATATAAGAAAATACTGAAGATCGTTTACGATTCTGCAAAATGCTCAGGCCCGCATGCGATCCGCCAAGATCGCCCGTGACTGCAATAATATCGCCGACTTTTGCCGAAGATCGTTTCAGAATATATCTTGGCTCAACCTCTCCGAGTAAAGTAATACAGATTACCAATTCACTTTTCGCCCGAGTGATATTTCCGCCTATTACCTGTGTCTGATACTTTTTTGCGATCTCCGAAATACCGCGATACAGTTCCGTGATATTATCTGCAGTGATTTTGGCGGGAATCGTCAGATTGAGCAGCGCCCATGTCGGAACGGCTCCCATCGCCGCAATATCGCTTAGATTGGACGACAGCGCTTTCCGGCCCAATTTTTTAAAATTCGAATATCGAAGATCAAAATGAATACCTTCAACTAACGCATCGACGGTGACAACATTCCACATATTTTTGGATGTCTTAAACACCGCCGCGTCGTCTCCAATACCGAGTACCAGCTTTGAGTTTCTTTGACCTTTTTTTAGAATCCGGCTGATCAAATTGATTAGACCGAATTCGTCAACCTGCTGCATGCTCGTTTTTGGCGCCATAAACGTTGGCAATATAAACGAATATCTGCATTTAATCAAATTGTTTTTAAAGATCAACTGGCTTGAAAACGCCGTATGTAGCGGGGTTTTTAGGGGATTTAGAATTCAAAAATGGTTCCGATGGTATAACTTCGTCCGGGCATCCGATATCGTTCAATTTCTTCGTATTGCGTGTTGGTAATGTTGTTCACCGCAAAATAAACCAGCAGGCCATGCTGAAATTTGTAAGATAGCTTTGAATTTAATGCAAAAAAGGCATCCGGCTCGCTTCCTGGATAGATCGAAACCTCTTGTATTGAGCTGTTATATCGTCCGTTCACATTCCACGCAATATTACCATAAAACGCATCGGAATTAAAATTAAAAGAGTGTTTAACCTTATACGGAAGATCGTGATTGCCGTTTGCGTAACCAATATCGCTTTGTCCTGCATTCCTGGAGATATCCCTCGCGTCCAGATAGGTATAACCAAAAGATGCCGTATAGTAGTGTTTGCAATACAGATTGAAATTGAATTCGATCCCCTGCATCCTTGCGCGATTGAGATTAAGAACCTTGTACAGGTTTCCTGAAACCAGTTTATAGGCAATGAGATTCTTGTACTCATTGTAGAAATAGGAAATGTCATATGCCGTATATTCAGTGATGCGAAATTTTGTGCCAAGTTCAAACGAAACAAACAGTTTTTCCGACTTTAAGTTAGGATCCTGAATGAAATTGATCCCTCCGCCGGATTCATATTTAATATATCTTTCAGCCACCGAAGGGTTTCGGTACGCCTGCGCCAGAAGCGTTCTTACCGACCAATCATCAGTGACTGCATATACCATCGATACTTTGGGGCTGAAATTGCCTTCGGAGTAATCGCCAAAGATTGTATTGTAATCATAACGAAGCCCGACCGTCGTTGTGAATTTTCGGTGCAACCGGATCTCATCCTGCACGTACCCGGCCACATTGACGGCCTTGTGCTTTCCATATAAAATATCTGCCGGACGGGCATCGGTATAATCAAACTGGAAATCCGTTCCTGCTATCAGATAATGCATTTCTCCTACATAGTAATCCAACTGGGAAACATTCCCCACACGAAAAGTGTTGATCGTCGTTTTGGGAATTTCCTGATGTCCGACGTTAACATTCGTACTGTCATTTTCCGGGTTCTTATCAAACACATATTCTGAACCATTGTTATAATAATAGAACCGGCTTGAATACTTAACTGAAGTGCTGGGAATGGCATAATAGTAAAGATCGCTGCTGAATTCATGCCGGTTTTGACGGTCGTCTTGCCTCCAAGGAGCGACGGAATAGGACTCTATAAAATTAAGCCATGTTGCAGGATATTCGTTGTGTATCCAATTGTAGTTAGCCGATAGCTGGATATTCCGGTTATTTGAAAAATTATATATTCCTTTTCCGTAAATATTATACATCTTAAATCCTGTAGATTCTCTGTGCCCGTCATTCGATTTGCGTCCGGCATCTACGAGGAATGAAAAATTATCAATTTTTCTGCTGTGTGAGAACTCCAATGTATTGTAGTCGCCAACTTTGTTGTAGCCCGTATAGGAAGGAGCGGGATTGTAAAACCCGTATTCCGCATGAACTTTGGTATAAGGCTTCAAAACCGGCTTTTTCGTTATAACATTGATCACACCGCCCATGGCATTGGAACCATACAGCGAAGAGTAAGCGCCTTTGACAACTTCCACGCGTTCGATGGAATTGGTGGGAACAAGATTCCAAAGAGCTCCGCCCGATTCCGGGCTCAGGGCCGGCCGGCCATCGATCAGAAGTAGAACACGATTACCAACACCGGCTCCGGCAACCTCGGATGAACCTCGAATCGAAACTGCTTGCACATTGGAGCCGCTGGAACGCGTCATCTGCACGCTTGGCGCGGCTTCAATAACCTGATCGAATGTGGCGATTCCTTTATTCTTGATCTCATCTGCCGTGATAACTCCGACGCTGGCGGGCGCCAAGTTAGCCGTCTGTTCTCTTCGGGATGCAGTGATCACGATGTCTTCAGAAATAATAGCCGCCTCGGCCATGGGAATCTCAACAAAAGTAGCGCGATTGTAAGTGACCGGGATACTCTCTACCAACTTCATATCGTATCCGATGAACGTCGCCCGAAGTTTATGCAGCCCGACAGGAATTTTGGTGATTTTAAATATTCCATTTTCGTCCGAGACATCGCCCAAAACGGTTCCGACCACCATAACATTCACATAAGATAAAGGCTCATTTGTTTTGGAATCATATATTTTCCCGGTTATTTCTCCGAAGATTTTCTTGTTTCCATCGATCTCGTCGTCAGAATACGTTGCAAAAGCAACCGGCTCTACCGCTTGCGCATACAGATTCCAGTTGCAGTGTAAAGCGGCACAAACAGTTAACAAAAAGAGGCAAACTATGTTGCTTCTGTAATTCATTTCATCTCGCTTCAAATACAAAAAAGAGGTAACCCGTTGTATCCGGGTTACCTCCGTCTAATTTAAAACATATTAACCCACACGTTAAACCAGGTCGCCGCAAATTTATAATCTGCCCGGAAATTAATTTCAACATCGTCGCCTTTGAGAACCGTGATCGGAGCCGGCGCTGGATATCCTGGAACACCAGTAAAAGTAAAACCATAACTCACGCTATCCGGATGATCCCAATGTACGCCCAAAGTTGCTGTTTTCTTTCCTGAAGCGGATGAGTAACTACGGTTAGTTCGATACCCCACTGCCACAGCAGAATAAGTACCGGGTTCTACTTCAATAGAGTATTCATAAGTTGAGTCTGCCGGATCGATAGTCAAAATAACCGGCTCATTCGCATTATATGGTGCTCCTTGAGCAAATGTTCCGCCCGGACTTGCTGCCCACACTGAATCTCCGAATATAACTACTTCGACCACACCGCTATCCGCAGACGAGACGCTGCCGCTCTGAGTCCATGTGTATAAATTTTTGAATGTGATCGTCCCGTGAATGGTTGCCGTATTCGGCTTGCTATCATCACAGCCTGTAAAGGCGAATATCGCCAGTGCTGTCCCCATTACAATAGACAGAAAGGTAGTTTTTGCTTTCATTTTATCCCTCGTAAGGTTAATAAAAAAATTATTTACGCCTTAATATAATACCAAAACTATCGGATAATATGACACTTATCATATTTTACGTTTTTGTTACAAATTTCTGACGGTCTACTTACAAATGATCATTTTTTCCTTCTTTTTGGATCATATGCGCACTTAATTTTTGATAGTTAATTCAAGTTTTTTTATAAACCCTTTTGCAATTGCTTCGTCTAATAATTACCTTTGATTGACATTTGGAGTAACCATCGCTGCCAATGAACCGGAATGGATGATAAAGAACTCGTAGAATCATTTAAACATGGTTCGACCTACGAAAAGGACAAGGCCTTCAACCGGATCGTATCGTTATACCGTGAACGTTTATATGCCGTTATTCGGGGTTTCACAAATGATCATGACGACACGGACGATCTTTTACAGGAAACTTTTGTGAAAGCATTTGAACATTTACATAAATTCCGGGGTGAGAGTTCTCTCTATACTTGGTTATGCCGTATCGCAATTAACCAATCGATCTCTTTTCAGAGGAAAAAAAAGTTGAAAAATTTAGTTTCATTGGAAAATTTATCTGTTCCGCTTAGATCGCGTCAGCAAGACCCGGAAGGGATACTCCAGGAAACCGAACTGAAGAATATGATTCGTGAAGCCGTAGATCAATTATCGGAAAAACAAAAAATCGTTTTTAATTTGCGCTTTTATGATGAGTTGAGTCATGCGGAAATTGCGCAGATCACGGGAAACTCCATCGGAACTATCAAAGCAAATTTTTTTCATGCGATCCAAAAGGTTAAGCAGTTTATTGAAAACCGATACGCCATATCCGGAAAATGAAACAACCTATATGAAAATCAATCAACAGGAAATCATTGAATTCATTTTGCACGAGCTCCCTGCAAACCGGCAGCAAGAGATCTACCATCTTGTTCAGCACGATGAAGATTGGAAAGCTGAATTTGATAAATGGTCATCTGTCATTCAAAACATCAATAACGAAAAACAATATGTCGCCAAATATGATGACATCCCTGATCGTTATTGGAGCACATTTCTGCCGAGAGTTCGTGACAGGATTGATACAAAAACCAGGCGGCGTGCTGTTTTTCGCGAACGTTTTGTTCATGCCTTTCCTTCTTTCGGCCTCGCGCTTGTGATCCTTTTTTTTCTGAATAGCGTTTTGCTCACTAACCAAAAAATTGATTATTTGCTGGATCAATATGACTGGGTCAGCAGTTTAAATTCAACCAGGATCATTGACCATTACATTGGCCAGAATAAGTCCGCCGTCGATGAGTTCATCAGCGATGTATTGAATAATGACGAAGCAGATAAAACCGCATTAACATATTGGGAAGAAACTATTAATCCGACAGAGTCTGTTCTGGACTACAGCGCACTCTCCCCTGAAGAGCAGAATGAATTATTGGACAACCTCGAAAAAATAACAACTTTCTAAATTATAAAGGCGTCGTATTATGAAAATCAAAATGTTTACCGTTTACATGGTTTTAGTGATTACTGCGTTTCACATGAGCATAGCGCAGGAAGAAGGCGGTTTTCGAGAAAAAGTTGACGACCTCAGAAAAAAGAAACTGCTTGAAGACCTCAATTTATCTTATGAAAAAAGCGAGGTTTTTATAAAGATATATGATGCTTTTATGGAACAAGAAAGGAACCTCCACAGAGAAAAACGTGATGTTTTTAAGCGGCTCGTTCACATGTCGGCATTAGGTGACGAGATGCCGGACAACAGTATCATGAAGACGCTGGATCAGGTTAATGAGATCGACATGAAGATCGTGTCCAATCATGCGTCGTTCATAAAAGATATGGAGAAAAAGCTCACGCCCGCACAGATAACCCGCGTTGTTGTATTTGAACAGAATTTTCAGATGAAAATGCGTGAGAAAGTTTTTGAATTCCGCACCAAAAAACATAAAATGAAACAATTCTACATGCCTTCACAACCTTCCTGGGAAGAAGATATGGAGTAGGATTAACGGTTCGATCGCTGATGTGGTGTCACCAAACCGAAGAATATTCAGTTGCCTATCGATCAGTAGTTTGTACAGCAGAACATGTTAATTAGACCAAAGTTGTTCTATCCCTTCCAAGAATATCTTCAGCACGGCTATTAAACATTTGTAATTTATATTCTTACATTATACGTGACCTAACGGGAATAAACTACATGTTTAACCGTTATATGTTTGAACACGTAATTTAATTTATTTTACACCATAACTTTAAAAGGAGACTTTTATGAAAAAAATGAATGCACTTATTGTTGCATTGTTGCTTTCCGCTAGTTCTGCTTTCGCGCAGACAACTTGGGAAGTTGATCAGGTTCATACCAATGTTATTTTTAGTGTTTCACACATGGTTGTCGCTGAAGTTACAGGTAATTTTACGGATTTCAACGCGACGATTACCGGCACGAAGTCGGATTATTCTGATGCGCAGGCTGAAATGACCATCAAAGTCGGCAGCATAAGCACCGATAACGAAAAAAGAGACGGGCATTTGAAATCGGAAGACTTTTTTGCAGTAGAAAAATTTCCTGTTATAACTTTTAAAAGCAAGTCGTTCACTAAAACCGGCGACAACACTTATAAGATCACAGGCGACTTCACGATGCGCGGCGTGACGAAAACGATCGAACTCGACGCGAAGTTCAAAGGCGAGATTAATGACCCGTGGGGAAACGTCAAGTCAGGCTGGAAAGTTACCGGCTCCATAGACCGCACCGAATATGGCGTTAATTGGAATAAAGCCATTGAAGCCGGCGGGTTTGTAGTTGGGAAGACAGTTGACATTACTATCAACGGAGAGTTCGCTAAAAAGAAATAATGAATGTGCTTATCGGGTTTACTCACATACGTCATGGTGAGCCCTTCGGCAGGGCTCAGGACAAGCTTGTCGAGCCATGACCAAGTTTAGTAAAATCAGTTTTCGACTTCGCTCAGACTGAAGTGTTCTCTTCCATTTTGTGAGCCAACCCGATAAGTACGATAATGAATAAGATAAGCCGTCCAACTATTAACAGGGAAGTCGTTGTGCATGACCTTATTCACAACGACTTCCGGACGGACTTAATTTAGTTCTTACTTGACCGAAACAGATTGATTATTTATTATGTTACATGCCAATTGAAGACAAAATCAAACAAGCTAAATTTCGCAACGAACACCACCGTCTGCTGGCAAATTTGTTCTATCAATACAACGGACTTATTTACGAACAACAGAAAATATTAAAGCCGTTTGATATTTCATTTCAACAATTTAATATCCTGAGCATATTACGAGGCCAATACCCCAACACCGCTTCGATACAATTGCTTAAAGAACGACTGTTGGACCAAAATTCAGATGTATCGCGCCTGGTCGATCGTCTGCTCAAAAAGAAATTGCTCAATCGTAATACTTGCCCTGAGGATCGCCGTCAAGTTGACGTCATCATTACGGAAAAAGGGCTGGAGCTTCTAGCTCAAATTGACGAGAAAGCTTCGCAAATTGACTCGCTCGTTTCCAATCTCTCATCTTCGGAAGCAGAGACCTTAAATAAACTTTTAGATAAGATTAGATAATAAAGGCAGGTTTATGAAGTATATTATAAATACGTTTTATATTTTATTTATCATCATGTGCCCTGTTTTTTCGTGCCGGAACGCCGAAACCAAGACTGTCGCATGGGCGCCGCCCAATGGAAAAGAGTTTTCAGATTATTGGTATCAGGGCAAAGCCGAGTTAACGAACTACGATCTGGAACAGGCACGCTACGGCGAAGTCCATAAGGGCAATGCCGTTCTGATCTATGTGACTGAAGATTTTTTGACTTCAAAACAGGTTAAGTTGGAAGATTACTCCAAAGGCAAAGCCGACGCGGCGCCTGTGTTGAAACTCAATTTCACCAAAAATTTTAATACCGGAATTTATCCTTATACGATGATGAAAAGCGTTTTTACGCCAATTGACCTGAAAAATTTTCCTTATTCACTGAAAATAACCGCTACTGTTCTCGAGTGGTGCGGACAGGTTTTTGCGCAGATTAACAATAGGAATGATGGATTTAACGTAAAAGTTTTTTCTTATTTTGAAAAAGAGTCAGACGAAGAGTATGCGTTAAATAAAGTCTTTTTAGAAGATGAAATTTGGACGCGAATTCGCCTTGCTCCGGAACTGCTGCCCGTCGGTGAAATAAACATTATTTCGGGAACACTGGCATCGCGCCTGCGGCACAAAAAGCTCGCAGTTGAAACCGCTCTGGCAGCGATTCAGTTGGCCGCCGATACGGTTACTTACAGCGTCAATTATACTAACTCAGGGCGAACTCTCGCCATACAATTTAGCAAGGATTTTCCGCATGAGATTCTTTCATGGGCAGAATCTTACAAGGACGGTTTTGGAGAGAGCTCGGCTTTATTGACCACAAAAGCTCTCAGAAAAAAATCGGTTATGCTGGATTATTGGAATAAACATGCCGTCGCGGATTCGGTATACCGAAAAGAGCTTGGGCTGAATTAAAAAAAAAGCAACGAACGAATCCGTTGCTTATAAGTCAGAATGTAATTAGACAAAAATTATTTAATGTGCTTATCGGGTTTAGTCACCTACGTCATGGTGAGCCCTTCGGCAGGGCTCAGGACAGGCTTGTCGAACCATGACCAAGTTTAGTAAAATCAGTCTTCGACTTCGCTGGTATGTAAATAGTCAATAGTCACGCTGTCTTTTTTTATTTATTAAGGATAACTAAATCGATTCTTATGCTGGCATTA